>DATGDV010000099.1:0-6778 GCA_035310685.1 Thermoanaerobaculia bacterium | reverse complement strand
TCGCGAGGCAGTCGAGGATGACCCGCTCGAGGCCCGCCGGCACCGGCCTGGCGACGCGCTTCGAGGGCGGCACGGGGGCCGTCGAGGCGTGATCGTGGATCGTCTCGAGAGCGGTCTTCCGGTCGAAGACCGGGAGGCCCGTGAGAAGCGTGTACCCGACCGCGCCGAGCGCATAGAGATCCGTGCGGGCGTCCACGGCTCGTCCGAGCGCCATCTCGGGCGGCATGTAGGCAGGCGTGCCCGCGAGGAGCCCCGCTTGCGTGAGGTCCGCGGCCGAGGCCGCCAGCGCCTTCACGAGGCCGAAGTCGAGCACCTTCACGAACTCGGGATCGCCGCCGTAACGGCACACGAAGATGTTGCCGGGCTTGATGTCCCGGTGGATGAGGCCGGCTGCGTGCGCTTCGGCGAGCGAGTGGCAGACCTGCCGCATGAGGTGGACGACGCGCCCCGCCGGAAGAGGTCCGAACCGGCGGACGACCTCCTCGAGCGTGAAGCCTTCGAGAAGCTCCATCACGTAATAGAACGCGCCGTCGTCCGAGCGCCCGAAGTCGTAGATCTGGATGGTGTGCGGCGAGCGGAGCGCGGCCGTGGCCTTCGCCTCGCGCTCGAAGCGCGCCACCATCTCGCGGCCGGACGCGTCGGTGCCGGCGCGGACGAGCTTGATCGCCGCGTCGCGCGCGAGCATGCGATGCTCCGCGCGCCACACTTCGCCCATGCCGCCGTGCCCGAGAAGGGCGACGAGCCGATAACTCCCGAGCTCCCGCGCGCGTCCGGCCTCCTCCGACAGCTCGGTCACGACGTGCGAGCCCACGATCGCGGCGGCGGCCGCGATGGCGGTCGGCAAGAACATGCCCGTCACGACGAGCGCGTTCGGAACCGGGTTCCCGAGCGCGAAGGACACCATCAGCCCGAGCGGGTCCATGAGCGCCGTGGCGACCGTGGCGAGGGCGTTCTTGCCGCGCGTCGCCGGCACGAGCAGCGCGAACGCGACGAGCCACACGGTCACGGGCGACCATCCCTTCGGGATCTGGCCGGCCGTCGACGGCCAGCAGTGATACGTCACGGCGATGAGAAATCCCATCCCGACCTCGTAGACGAGGCCCCGGTCGAGGAGCTCGGCCGGGTCCTGCTCCGTGCGCCGAGTCAGGGCGAACATGCCGAGGGAAGCCGCCATCGCCGCGATCTCCGCGAAGAGCACCGTGCCCGGGGGCGGCGGCAACCCGAGGTGGGCGCCGATGAGCCGCGAGCCAACGCCGATCGCCACGTTCGCGAACGCGCAGAGGAGCGCCAGGATCCCGAGGCGGCGCGCGCCCGCGGACAGCAGCTCCGGGGGCAGCGTGCGCGGCGCGCGGGAGACGGTCGGCGTGGAGTCGGCCTTGCAGCAGGTCCGCGTCATCGGCCTGTATTCTCCCTCGAATGCCCGAGCTGCCGGACGTGACGATTTACGTCGAGCATCTCGACCGTCTCGTGAGGGGGAGGGCGCTCCGGAAGGTCCGGCTCGCGAGCCCGTTCGTCCTCAGGTCCGTCGAGCCGCCGCTGAAGGACGTCGAGGGCCGAACGCTCGAAGCGGTATCACGGCTCGGCAAGCGCCTGGTATTCAAATTCGAAGATTCCCTCTTCCTCGTGCTTCATCTCATGATCGCGGGCCGCCTGAAGTGGAGGGCGCCCGGTGCGCCCATCCCGAAGAAAGCGGGGCTCCTTTCTCTCGACTTCGATGCGGGCTCCCTCCTCCTCACCGAGGCGAGCCCGAAGAAGCGGGCGTGGCTTCGTCTCGTCGCCGGAGAGGAGGCGCTCGCCGCGCTCGATCCCGGCGGCCTCGAGCCCCTCGAAGCGAGCCGGGAGGCCTTTGCCGAGCGCCTCAGGAGCGAAAACCACACGCTGAAGCGCGCCCTGACGGATCCGACCCTCTTCTCCGGCATCGGGAACGCGTACTCCGACGAGATCCTCCACACCGCGAAACTTTCTCCGGTCGCCCTCACGTCCCGGCTCTCGGACGCCGAAGTCAGCCGCCTCCACGAGGCGACGCGGAAGACGCTTCTCGACTGGACGGAACGCCTGCGCCGGGACGCCGGCTGGAGGTTTCCCGAGAAGGTGACGGCCTTCCGGCCGGAGATGGCCGTGCACGGCAAGTACGGCGAGCCGTGCCCCGCATGTTCGACGAAGGTCCAGCGCATCGTTTACGCCGACAACGAGACGAATTACTGCCCGGCGTGCCAGACGGGCGGCAGGCTCCTCGCGGACCGCTCTCTCTCGCGTCTCCTCCGCGGCGACTGGCCGAAGAGCCTCGAGGAGATGGAGGAGCGGAAGACGAGCCTTCGAAATCCCCTCTCCTGAGTCAGATCGCGGCTTCCATGCGGCGCCTGAGCTTCTCGTCGGGCAGCCGCCCGAACGCCGCGTCGAGATCGTCATCCAGATGCGCACGCTTAGCCGTCGCGGGAATCGCGCAGGTGACCGCGGGGTTCGCGAGGATCCACTTCAGGAAGAACTGCGGCCACGAGGCGCAGTCGAATTCCGCTGCCCACGCGGGCAGCGGCCGTGCGAGGACGCGCTTCAGGGCCTCGCCTCCCGCGAACGGGCGGTTCACGAGGACGGCAACGCCTTTCTCCCGCGCGAGCGGCAGGACCCGCTCCTCCGCCTCGCGCTCGGCGAGCGAGTAGTTCACCTGCAGGAAGTCGAGCTTCTCCCGGAGGAGGACGCGCTCGACCTCCGGATACGCGCTCGCCGTGTAGTGCGTGACGCCGATGTACCGCACGCGTCCGGCGTCCTTCAACGCGCGAAGCGTCGCGAGGTGCGTCGCGAGGTCGAGCAGGTTGTGCACCTGGAGAAGATCGAGAGGCTTCTTCCCGAGCAGCCGCTCGGAGGCCTCGATCTGGCCGAGGCCCGCCTCGCGGCCGCGCGTCCAGAGCTTCGTCGCGAGAAAGAGCCTGTCCGTCAGCCTCAGCTTCGCCGCGATCGCGCCCACGACCTCCTCCGATCGCCCGTACATAGGCGAGGAGTCCACGACGCGGCCGCCGCGCTCTCCGAACCTCGCGAGGACCTCCTCGAGCGGCGCACGGGACGCGGCCGACGGGCCGACGTCGAACGTGGACCACGTCCCGAGCCCGATCACGGGAATCCGCTCCCCGGACGACGGGATCGCGCGGCGCATCGGCTCGGGAAGCACGCCCGCGCCGGCCGCGCCGAGGAAGGCGCCCGCCGCGGCGCCTCCGAAGACGCGCAGCGTGTCGCGGCGCGAGAGGTCCGTCACCTCTCCCCTCTACCTGGCCTTCTGGTACGTCCCCATCAGCTGCGCCTCGGCGAGAACGTGACCCTTCATCGCCGCCTCGAGCTTCGCCTTCGTCGGCTTGCCGAGGTCGGGCAGGACGGAATCGAGGGCGTAGAGCTTGAAGAAGTAGCGGTGGCGGCCGATCGGGGGGCACGGGCCGCCCCAGCCGGTCCGCTTCCAGTCGTTCGTCCCTTCCAGCGTTCCCTTCGGCAGGTCCTTCGTCGCGACGGCCTCGGGAAGAGCCTTCGCCGACACCGGGAGGTCGTAGAGGACCCAGTGGACCCACGTCATCTTCGGCGCGGCCGGGTCGGGGGCGTCCGGGTCGTCGACGACGAGAGCGAACGACTTCGTCCCGGCGGGCGCGCCCGTCCAGGAGAGCGCCGGCGAGAGGTCGGGGCCTTCGCACGTGTGCTTCGCCGGGATCGCGCCGCTGTTTGCGAATGCGGTCGATTTGATCTGCATCTTTTCTCTTCTCCTCCTTTCCCTTCAACGATATCAAGGCGTCGGGGGTGCGGAGGTCCAGTCGTAGTCACGCACGACCTTCGCACGCGCCGCGACGAACGCGACGACGAGGAGCGTGCCGACGCCGCCCGCGGCGACGGCGACCGATGCTCCGAGCGCCGCCGATGCGAAGAGGCTCGCGACGAATCCTGCCTCCAGCTCGCCGAGCTGCGGGCCGCCCATGAAGAAGATCATGTTGACGCCGGTCATCCGGCCGCGAAGCGCGTCGGGCGTGACGAGCTGCCGCACGGTCTGGCGCACGACCGTGGAGATCGTGTCCGAGAGCCCGACGAGGGCGAGCGCGACGAACGTGAGGATGAAGCTTCGCGACAGGCCGAAGACGATCGTCACGGCGCCATAGATCGCGACCGCCCACAGGAAGACGCGTCCCTGTCGTCGCGGCAGGCCGTGCACGGAGCTCCACACCGAACCCAGGAGCGCGCCGATTCCCGGCGCCGCGCGCAGCCAGCCGTATCCCGCGGGCCCCGCCTTCAGGACCTGGTCCGCGAAGATCGGAAGGAGCGACATCGAGCCTGCGAAGAACGTCGCGAAGAAGTCGAGGGTCATCGTCCAGACGAGGATCGGCGTCGTGAAGACGAAGTGCAGACCCTCCTTGAGGGAGGCGATCGGATGCTCGGGCGTGCCTTCGGCGGGCACCACCTCGCCCGACGTCTTCAGCGTGGCGAGCGTCGCGAGGACGCCGAGGAAGGACGCGGCGTTGAGGAAATAGACGAGCGCGAGGCCTCCGGCCTGCGCGTGCGACGAGGGCCCCGGCGCGGTCCCGGAAGCTCCGGCGAGGACGAGGCCCGTGAGCGCCGGACCCCCGATCGACGCGACCTGAAAGGTCGACAGCATGATCGAGAGCGCTCCCGGCAGCTCGCTCTTCGGAACGAGGCGCGGGATCAGGGACTGGCGGGACGGGCTGTCGAAAGCGCCGGCAGCGGACGTGAGCGCCGTCAGGAGATAGACGAGCCCGACGGAATCGCGCCCCAGAAGCGTCGAGACGCCGAGCGCGAGCGCCACGAGCGTCATCGTGGACTGCGTGAGCAGGAGGACGCGGCGACGGTCGCGCCGGTCCGCCACGATGCCGCCGACGAGCGAAAGGACCACGATCGGCACGATGCGCACGAGACCCACGAATCCGAGCGCGAGCGGCGAGCGCGTGAGGACCCAGACGTGCCAGTCGATCGCGGCGTTCTGCATCTGCGTGCCGACGAGCGACACGAGCATCGAGGCGGCCATGCGGCGGAAGTCGCGGTGCCGGAGGGCCTCGTAGGGTTTCTGCTTCAGATCTTCGTCAGCCAGTCCGACACGTCGGCGACCATGCGGTCCCACGACGGCGCCACGAAGAGCGTCTTCTGATACTGCGTGGGGTCGTACGGCGTGCGCGACGCGATCTCGAGGTCCAGCGGGACGAGATTCGGGTGCTTCTGAAGGTCGCCCAGCTCGCCGAACGAGGACAGGAGGCCCGCGCCCCACGCCCGGACCTCGCCCTTCTCCTCGACGACGCCGAACTCGACCGTGTACCAGTACGCGAGCTCGAGGCGCTTCATCGTGGCTTCGCCCGCGCGCCGCGCGGCTTCGCCGAAGAGGCGGGAGAGCCGGACGATGTCCGGGTGGAAGAGGCCGGCGGCGTGTCCGACGAGCTCGTGGACGACGTCCGGCTCGGGCGTGTAGAGGGGAACGCTGTGGTGCCTCACGTACTGCGTCGCGAGAAAAACGTTCTCGGCCATCGCGCCGAGGAACCCGCGGCCCGAGATGAGGCCGGCGACGGGGATCATCCGGAAGCCGGCGCCGGCTCGCAGCGTCTCGCTCACGTCCGCGAGCTGCGGAACGCGCGTCCGGTCCAGCGAGAGGGCATCGGCGCTCTCCCGCCACGGCGACGCCGCGAGACGCTCGTGCAGCGGCCCGAGCTTCTCCCAGACCTCGCGCCAGACCGCTTCCTCCTGGGGCGTGTACGCGACGCGCGGCAGGGGGTCGCCGTCGCGGTACGCGAGCGCCATGCGCGCGATTTCGTTGCGACGCGCGCGGTAGACCGCGTCGCGGAAACCCGGATGGTCGGGGTCGAGAGGAACGAGCTCACCCGCGCCAGCGGCGATCGGCTTCGGCGGAGCGGAGGCGTAGCGCGTCACGGCCGAATCTTCTCCCTCGCCCGGGATCTTACCGCCCTCAAAGCTCCTTGATGAGAGCCTGGCGCTTCTCCAGGTATTCCGCCTCGGAGAGAACGCCGGCTTTGTAGAGCCGCTCCGCTTCCTTCATCCGCTCCTCGACCGAGGCGCGCGAAGGCGGCGCGGCCGCGGGACGTCCGCCGAGCCCGTCCGTTCCGGTGCCGTGCGGGCGGATGTGCGTGAACAGGACGTTGCGAAACTCCTCCGGATGGAGAATGCGCGGAAAAATCACGGTGCTGTCGCTCCCGGCGGTCTGCAGCTCGACGTCGCCATACGAAAGCCAGCGCCCCCCGAGCGTCGACCTCACGTTCACGTCCTGCACTTTCTCGAGAGGGATCTGGCGCACGTTTCGCGTGACGAACCCGCTCTTCTTGATGACGCGAAAGGACGTGATGGCGAACTCGTCGAAGGAATCGACGAGGCCGCGCCAGGCCATGGCGAGACCGCCGGCGAGGAACAGGAAGCCGGCGAGGAGGAGAAGCGCGGACTTCAGGCCGAGCTCCGTTCCCGCCGCGTCGGGCGGGAGCAGCAGGCTCGCCACGGCCGCGAGAGCCGCGCCGAGGACGGCGATCGAAGCGCCCGGAACGAACCTCACCCAGTGGTAGCGGGGCCGGAGCAGGATCTCCTCACCGGGGGCCAGGTTCTTCGCGACGTACGACATCGGGCACCATCATATGAAAGACGGCGCGCCCCCTCGACGCGCCTACCGGCTCATGGGGACGTAGCTGCCGTCGGAATTGTGCTGGTCGTTGAGGACGCCGTACGCGGCCCAGCTCGCCGAGCCCGAGAGGCGCTCGATTTTCGCGAAACCGGCCGTCGCCCCGCGCGAAAGGAGCGGCTGATT
>DATGDV010000098.1:0-2421 GCA_035310685.1 Thermoanaerobaculia bacterium | reverse complement strand
GGCCTGCGAGTTCGACTATTCGGGCACGCAGGCCTGCCGGGCCCTGCGCGGGGAAGGCTACCGGGTCGTTCTCGTCAACTCGAACCCGGCGACGATCATGACCGATCCCGAGTTCGCCGACGCCACCTACATCGAGCCGCTCGATCGCGATACGGTCGCCGCCATCATCGCGCAGGAGAGGCCGGACGCCCTCCTGCCGACGGTCGGCGGACAGACGGCGCTGAATCTCGCGGTGGCGCTCGACGAGGCGGGCGTCCTCGAGAAACACGGCGTCGAGACGCTGGGCGCGTCCGTGCGCTCCGTGAAGCTCGGCGAGGACCGCCTCCTCTTCAAGCAGGCCATGCAGGAAGTCGGCGTCGAGGTCCTGCTTTCGGGGATCGCGAGGTCGATCGACGAAGCCCGCGCCGTCGCCGCCCCTTTCGGCTACCCGGTCGTCATCCGCCCCTCGTTCACGCTCGGCGGCACGGGCGGCGGCATCGCTTTCAACAAGGACGACTTCGAGGCGATCGTCCGGCGCGGCCTGACGCTCTCCCCCGTGCACGAGATCCTCATCGAGGAGTCGGTTCTCGGGTGGAAGGAGTTCGAGCTCGAGGTCATGCGCGACACGGCGGACACGTTCGTCGTCGTGTGCTCGATCGAGAACGTCGACCCGATGGGCGTCCACACGGGCGACTCGATCACCGTCGCGCCGCAGATGACGCTTTCGGACACCGAGTACCAGGCCATGCGCGACGACGCGAAGAAGGTCATCCGCGCCGTGGGCGTCGCGACAGGCGGCTCGAACATCCAGTTCGCGGTGCACCCGGGGACCGGGCGCCGGATCGTCATCGAGATGAACCCGCGCGTCTCGCGCTCGTCTGCGCTCGCCTCGAAGGCGACCGGCTTCCCGATCGCAAAGATCGCCGCGCTTCTCGCCGTCGGCTACCGGCTCGACGAGATCCCGAACGACATCACGAAGAAGACCCCGGCCTCCTTCGAGCCCACGCTCGACTACGTCGTCGTGAAGATCCCCCGCTTCACGTTCGAGAAGTTTCCCGGCGCCGACACGACGCTCGGCGTCCAGATGAAATCCGTGGGCGAGGTCATGGCCCTCGGCCGCACGTTCGCCGAATCGTTCGGAAAGGCGGTGCGCTCCCTCGAGACCGGGCGCACGGGCTGGATCGACGCGCCCTCCCCCTCACCGCCCGCTCCGCCGAAGCCGGATGCGCTCCGCGTGCCGCGGCCGGACCGGATCTTCGCGGTCCTCGCGGCCCTGCGCGCCGGCACGCCGGTGGCCGCCGTCGCCGAAGTCACGGGAATCGACCCGTGGTTCCTCGACCGCTTCCAGGAGGTCATCGCCGTCGAAGGCGAGGTCCGCCGTGCGGGGCGCCTCGCTCTCGGGGACGCGGGTCTTCTTCGCCGCGCCAAGCGGCACGGCCTTTCCGACCCCGACATCGCGCTCCTCGCGGGTGCGACCGTGGCGGACGCGCGCGCGGCGAGGATGCGCCACGGCGTGACCCCCGTCTTCAACCGCGTCGACACGTGTGCGGCGGAGTTCGAATCCCGGACTCCGTACCTCTACTCCTGCTACGAGACCGAGGACGAGGCCGATCCCTCCGACCGGGAGAAAGTCATCGTCCTGGGCTCCGGCCCGAACCGGATCGGGCAGGGCCTCGAGTTCGATTACTGCTGCGTCCACGCGGCCGAGGCGATCACGCAGGCCGGCTACGAGTCCGTGATGATCAACTGCAACCCCGAGACGGTCTCGACGGACTACGACACGTCCGACCGCCTCTACTTCGAGCCCCTCACGCTCGAGGACGTCCTCGCCGTCGTCGAACGCGAGAAGCCGAAGGGCGTTCTGGTGCAGTTCGGCGGACAGACGCCGCTGAAGCTCGCGAAAGCGCTCGAGGCCGCGGGCGTGCCGATCCTCGGGACCTCTCCGGACGCGATCGACCGCGCCGAGGATCGCGAGCGCTTCGGCGAGCTGCTCCGCGAGGTGAACCTGCAGGCGCCGCCGTGGGGCGCCGCGCGCGACGTCGCCGGGGGCCTCGAGGTCGGCCGGCGGCTCGGGTTTCCACTCCTCGTCCGCCCGAGCTACGTGCTCGGCGGCCGCGCGATGCGCATCGCGTACGACGAGGATGCCCTCGAGGCGATTCTCGAGCAGGCGATTGCCGCCTTTCCGGACCGCCCGGTCCTGATCGACCGGTTTCTCGAGGACGCGTACGAGCTCGACGTCGACGCCCTCGGCGACGGAGAGCACGTCGTCGTCGCGGGCGTCATGCAGCACATCGAGGAAGCGGGCATCCACTCGGGCGACTCGTACGCCGTCCTGCCGCCTTACCGGCGCGTCCCGCGCGCGGCGCTCGGTGAGATCCGGCAGGCGACGGCCAAGCTCGGGACCGCGCTCGAGGTCGTGGGCCTCATGAACGTCCAGTTCGC
>DATGDV010000097.1:0-4213 GCA_035310685.1 Thermoanaerobaculia bacterium | reverse complement strand
AAGGTTCAACGGGTCGACACTCATCGTGAACAGCCACGGAGCGCTCGTGTACGCGCAGACGAACGTGCCGACCGGCGACATCTTCGAGCTGGAGAACGTGCGGACGCGCGTGATGTGCCACTGCCGGGTCGTGTGGCAGGCCGGGCTCGATCAGAGCGGTTTCTTCAAGCTGGGGGTCGAGATGCTGGAGTCGAATCCGGCGGTGTGGGGCTCGGACTATACGATGGCTCTGGCGCAGGCACAGGCGTCGCCGCGAGGCTTCGCAGGCTGAATCCGCCGGCGACCAGGAATCCGAGCCCGATGAGCGTGATCGGGACGAACGAGAGCGCGTGCGAGACGAGCGCAAACGCCCCCGCCGTGTTCTTCGCCACGCCGTAGAACCCCGTCAGCGAATACGCGACCGCCGTGTGATAGCCGCCCACGCCGCCCGGCGTGGGAATGGCGAGGCCGAGGATGGCCCACGTGATGACGAAGAAGGAGACGGGGAAGGGAAACACGAGGTCGAAAGCGCGCATCGTCGACCAGACCTGGAAGCCGATGAGCGTCCACAGGAAGAGCGACGCGGCCGCCACGACGAGGACTTCGCGCACGGAGCCGAGCGTACCGAGTCCGTCCAGGAACGACAGGAGGATCGACTCCAGCTTCGCGCCGATCTTCGGGGGAAGCGGCCTGAGGAGCGGCTTCACGAGGCGGTCGGTGCGCTCGGGCCTCGCCGCGAGGAAGCCGAGGAACGCGAGGCCGAAGATCGTGCCCACGCCGAGCAGCAGGGCCGACCGGCGCAGCAGCGCGAAGCGCCCGGCCTCTTCGCCGCCCATCGCGAGCGGCGCCCACCCCAGCGCGTAAACGACGAAGAGGACGATGACGGTGACGAGGTCGATGAGGCGCTCGAGCGCGATGGAGGCGAGGCAGGGCGCGACGGGAAGCCCGGCGCTCTTCGCGAGGGCGACCGGGCGGACGATCTCGCCGGCGCGCGCGGGCAGGAGCGTCGAGGCCGCGAAGCCGATCGAGGTCGCGGAATTGAGCGCGAAGAAGGACGGGTGCCCGGCCTTCTTCAGGAGCAGCGCCCACCGCCACGAGCGGAAGAGCGGGGTGCCGAGGAGGCCGGCGGCGGTCGCGACGGCGAGCCAGCCGACGTGCGCCGAGGCGATGGCGCGGCCGACGGCCGCGAAGTCCAGCGTCCTCAGGAAGAGGACGAGGAGGACAGCCGCGAGGCCGAGCGAGATCGCCACGCGAAGTCCCTTTTTCGACGCGGTCACGCGTCGATGGTAGCCCAGGGTTGGAGTACCCTCGCGCCGTGCGCCCCGTGCCGGTTTTCTTCGATCCCGCCGTCCTCCAGCACGACACGGGCCTTTATCACCCGGACAGTGCGAACCGGCTGGAGGTCGCCGTCGACGCGCTCCGGCAGGACGGACGGCTCATCGCCGCGCCGCCCGCGCCCGAACGCACTCTGAAGGCCGTCGAGCGCGTTCACGAACCGGAGTACGTGCAGCGACTTTCGGCGCTCTGCAAGCACGCGCCGGCTGATTACGGAGGACCCTTCGCCCTGTTCGACTGCCCCGACAACGTGATCTCGGCCGCGACGTTCGAGGCGTCGCTGCGCTCCGTTTCGCTGACGCTCGCGGCGACGGACGCGGTCGTCGCCGGGCACGCGGCGTCGGTCTTCGTGGCGGCGCGGCCGCCCGGGCACCACGCGCTCGCGTCTCGCGCGATGGGCTTCTGCTTCCTGAATTCCATCGCGATCGCCGCGAAGGACCTGATCGAGCATCACGGCGTCGCGCGCGTGCTCGTGGCCGACTTCGACGTCCATCACGGCAACGGCGTGCAGGACGTCTTCTGGGACGACGGGCGCGTGGCATACCTCTCCGTGCACCGTTACCCGTTTTACCCGGGCACGGGCGCGGCGGACGAGAAGGGCGAGGGCCGCGGGCGCGGGACGACGGTGAACGTGCCGCTGCCCGCGGAGGCCGGCGACGCGGCCTATGCGGGCGGGTTCGCGGCGGCGCTCGAGAGGCTGGCCGAGCGCTTCCGGCCCGAGTTCGTCCTCGTGAGCGCCGGATTCGACGCCCACGCGGCCGATCCGGTCGGCGGCATGCGCGTCTCGACGGAAGGCTTCTCGTGGATGTCGCGCGCCCTCCTCGACGTGGCCGACACGTTCGCGGGAGGGCGCATCGTGTCGCTGCTCGAGGGCGGGTATCACCCCGAGGCCACGGCGGCGGCGATCGTGGAGCACGTGCGCGTTCTCGCGCGCGCCGACGACATGATCTGAACGCGAGTTCCAGCCGTAACCTGCGGTTTGACAAGACCTTTCGGGGAGGATAAACTCCAACTGCGTCAATCTCTCTATTCGTCGGTCCCTGTCGAGCGTATCCCCGGTATCTCTCGACGCACGGAGGCTCGTGATGAAGCGGAAGGTCCTCATCCTCCCGGTGATCGCCGCGGCCGCGGCCCTGCTCGCGGCGCCGCCAGCCCAGGCGATGGCTGTCGAGCGAGAATTTCTCGCCTGCCCGTCGCAAACGCTGGGATCCATTGACGTTCCGGTCGACGGCGCCACCGTTTCGGGCTACGTCCAGGTGGTCGGCTTCGCGCTGGACGGCAACCTGGTGTCCAACGTCGATGTCTTCGTGGACGGCACCGACGCCTCGAATCTCGCCTTCACCGCGGGCGGCGCGAACATCAACCTTCCGCGCCCGGACGTCATCCAGTTCTTCCCGCAGTACGCCGGGACCGCCGGCAGGTACCCGGGCTATCAGGCTTCCTTCAAGGCGTCGAACTACTCGAACGGAGCCCACACCGTGTACGTGCGGATCACGGACGTGACCGGCTGCTCGTACTTCCTCACGCCGCGGGCCATCACGATCGACAACACGCTCAACCAGCCGCCGTTCGGGGGCGTGGACTTTCCGCTGCCCGACAGCGGTGTGAGCGCGAACGGCGTTCTCGAGGTGGCGGGCTGGGCGCTCGACGACCGCAAGGTCGATCACGTGGACGTCTTCGTGGACGGCCTCATCGAGCGGCAGGCCGTGACGGGGATCTACCGAGCGGACGTCGCCGCCAACTATCCCGACAACCCGCAAGCCATCGTCGCGGGATTCATCCTGAACGTCGACTCGACGCGCTACGCGAACGGCGTCCACCAGGTGACCGTGAAGGCCGTGGACGACCAGGGCCAGCAGGGCCTGCTCGGCACGCGGCGGATCCAGATCTTCAACAACTCTCCGAACCTCGCGCCGTTCGGCGACGTGGAGTTCCCGCTCCTGAACGCGACGTGGTTCGGAAACTGCTTCCCGGCGCCCCCGGGCGGGCCGTCCGGCGGCGACATCGTGGACGCGCGCTTCCTCATGTTCGTCAACGGGTGGGCGATGGACACGTCGGTCGCGCAGGAGCGCGGCGGTGTCGCACAGGTGCTTCTCGAGATGGACGGCGTCGTCATCAAGGACTCGCGCGTGAACTGCCACCGCGAGTTCCTGCTCGCGAACGCCCTCATCGACTGCTACGGCTATTACCGGCCCGACATCGAGGTCTTGTACCCCGGCTTCCAGCAGGCCCCGAACGTGGGCTTCCAGTTCTTCGTGGACGTGGGCTTCCTCATCACGCAGAAGAACTTCAAGGAAGGCGCCCACATTCTCCAGGTCAAGGCGCTCGACAAGGAGGACTCCTCCACGCTCCTGAAGGAAATCCCGATCCAGATGGAGTGCGCGACGGGCAACCTCGACCCGCCGCCGATCGGCTTCATCGACGACCCCACGAACTACAAGTTCATCGGGGGCGTGTTCCCCGTCATCGGCTGGGCGATGGACCTCGACCTCGTGGTGAAGGTGCGCATCCTGATTGACGGAGTCGCGCAGATCGACGCGGTGCGCGGCGTGGACTACGCCGATTACGGCTTCGCGAGCCCCGACGTCGCGCTTCAGTACCCGGGCTTCCCGCAGCGCAACAACGCGCGCTTCCGCTTCTTCCTCGACACGACCCTCATCTCGAACAGCGAGCACGACCTTCTCATCGAGGTCACGGACGCGCGCGGCAACGTGCGGTCCGCCGGCACGCGCCGCTTCATCGTGGACAACAACACCCTGGTGCGCTGAGAGGGAATTCGAAGAGGAAGACGAAGAGAAGAACTTCTTAGAAGTCGATGGAAGAGGGGGCCCGGCGGTTGCCGGGCCTTCGCGTTTCAGGGCACCCGCCCAGGGATTCGAATCATTCTGATATTCGGGGC
>DATGDV010000096.1:0-3038 GCA_035310685.1 Thermoanaerobaculia bacterium | reverse complement strand
GGAAGCCGCGCGCCGCCACGGGACCCCTGAGCTTTTCGACCATCTCTTCGAGCGTCCGGATCAGTTCGCGCACGACGTCGAGCCCGCGGCCCCGATCGAGTTCCAGGAGAGCCGTGCGATAGGGACGCTCGATCGTCGAGTCTCCCGGTGCCGCCGCCGCAGCCTCGGCCTCCTGTTTCACTTTCGTGCAGAGGATCTGGAGGCTGCGCTTCTCGTCTCCCTTCGAGAGCGCCTGAAAGGCCCCGCTGCGGCTCGAGACGTTCGGGAGCGACTGACCGGTGGGAGCGGGCATCGGTTGAACGGGCGCCGGCGCCGGGGCTTCGGGGGCGGCCCGGGCCGCCCCCCTCGCCTTCCCGATCTCGACGAGCTCGGCCGTGACGAGGCCATAGAGCGTCTTGGCGACGTCGAACGACGAGGTCCGGAGAGCGCGCGCGATCTCGTCGATCGAGCGGTTGCCGTCCGTCTTCGTCACGACCTTCCATTCGAGCGGCGTCAGCGTCACGGGTCCGTTCGCGCCCTCGCGAGCGACGAGGACCGGAACCGAGTCGGTGCCGGGAATCTTCTTCGAGAGGATCTTCCATTCGTCGCTCCGCCGCGCCGCTTCGAGCAGGAGATTCGTGTTCGAGCGGCTGATCGTGCGCGCCTCGCTCTCGACGCCCGGCGAGAACTGGAACGAGCCCTGGCTCCACAGCGCGAGCGCGTAGATCGCGTCCTCGCCTTCGACCTCGCCGAGCTTTGCGTGCGTGATCTGGCCGTTCTGGAGATAGACGTAGCCTTTCTCGGAGGCGCGCGTCATCGAGAACATGCCCGTCTTCCCGGAGACGGCCACGAGCTGGACGATATCGGAGAGCGGGAGCTCATTGAGGGAGCCTTGGAACGACATCGGACGTTTCACGATAGCAGCCCGCGCCGGATGGGCTCAACAGGAGCCTCAGCCCGCCGGGCGTCTTCGAACCCCCGCGGAAGGAGGCGCGGGGGCCCGGGTCGCCGCCGCGAAGCTCGCGCCGCGGCGTGCGGCGACGAAGCCGTGGGCGAGGGCGGCGGCGGCCGCGTCGGCGGCGTCGAGGGCGAGGCGGCGCCCGAGGAGGGCGGCGACCATGCGGCGCACCTGCTCCTTCTCGGCGTGCCCGGACCCGGCCACCGCGCGCTTGATCTCGGCGGGAGTCACCTCGGCCGTCGGGATGCCGGCCTCGACGAGCGCGAGAAGGAGGACGCCGCGCGCCTCTCCGAGCGTGATGAGGCTCTGGGGATTCACGCCGGAGAAGACGCGCTCCACGGCGGCCGCGTCCGGGCGGCCGGCCGCGACGATCCTCGCGAGCGCGCCGTGCAGGAAGGAAAGCCGTTCCGCGAACGTGCAGGTGCGGGGCGGTCGGAGGACTCCGGCGTCGACGAGGACGGGAGAGGGCGCGAAGTCGACGACGGCCCATCCGGCCGCCCGGCTTCCGGGGTCGACCCCGAGAATCTTCATTGCGCTCTCGGGGTCTACTCGGTCAGGTACTTTTCGTCGATGTCGCCGTTCGACCAGACCTTCTGCACGTCGTCGTTGTCCTCGATCATGTCGAGGAGCTTCAGGAGCGCGGGGGCCTTGTCTCCGACGTCGATCGTGTTCTGCGGAACCATCTGGATCTCCGCCGTCTGGATCGGAATGTTCTTCGCCTCGACGGCCGCCTTCACGGCGTCGAACGAGGCGGGGTCCGTGACGATCTCGAAGACGTCCGCGTCCTCGGTCTTGAAGTCCTCGGCACCCGATTCGAGCGCGAGCTCCATGAGCGCGTCTTCCTTCGCCGCGCTCTTCTCGACGGCGACGACCCCCTTCTTCGAGAACTGGAACGCGACCGCGCCGGCCGCGGCCATGTTGCCGCCGTACTTGGTGAGCAGATGCCGGATCTCGGAAGTGGTGCGGTTCTTGTTGTCCGTCATCGCCTCGATGAGGATCGCGGCGCCGCCCGGTCCATAGCCCTCGTAGGTGACTTCCTCGTAGGTCACGCCCGCGAGCTCGCCCGTGCCGCGCTTGATCGCCTTGTCGATGTTGTCGGAAGGCATGGACGCTTTTTTCGCGGCCTGGACGGCCGAGCGCAGGCGCGGATTCGACTCGACGGCGCCGCCGCCCACCTTCGCGGACATCGTGATTTCCTTGATCAGCTTCGTGAAGAGGCGACCGCGCTTGGCGTCGGCGGCGCCTTTCTTGTGCTTGATCGTGCTCCACTTACTGTGTCCGGACATGGACTCACCTCTGGGCTCTCGGGCCGCGAAGTCTAGCAGGGATGCCCTTCCAGCCGGCCGTTTCGCCCCGTCGGAACGAGCCTCACGAAGAGGCGGCGGCCGGGGGCGCTTTGGCCCGGCGGAAGGCGGAGTCCCACGTCGAGATAGTGATCGGTGAGGCCGCGGTTTCCGCGCAGCGTCACGACCTCGGCCGTGGTCCCCGACGCGCGTGAGGCGAAGGCTCGGGCTTTCTCCTCGCCGAGGCGGCGGAGGAGCCGCGTGCGCTCCGTGACGACCCTGGGCGGCAGTGGATTCGCCCGATGCCAGGCTGCCGCGTCGGTGTGAGAGCGCGGCGAGAACGGGAACACGTGGAGCGAGCCGAAAGGCAGCTCTTCCACGAACCGCCGGGTCTCCTCGAACTCGTCGTCCGTCTCGCCGGGAAATCCGGCGATGAGGTCGGTCGCGAGGTGAAGGCGCGGGTTCGAGCGCACGGCGCGCGCCGCGAGCGCGCGATAGCGCTCGGGCACGATGCCGCGGCGCATCCGCTTGAGGACGCCGAACGAGCCCGATTGCAGCGGCAGGTGCAGGTGCGGGACCACCGCGCGCGAGGTGGCCGCGAGATCGACGAGGGCCTCGCCTGCCTCCATGGGCTCGAGCGACGAAAGCCGGATCCGGCACGCCGGAGGGTCGTCTTCGAGCCGGGCGAGGAGGTCGAAGAGCCGCGTTCCGCGGTCGTGGCCGAAGGCCGCGAGATGGATCCCCGCGAGCACGACCTCGGGCACGCCGGCGTCCCCGAGCCGGCGGATCGCGTCGACGACATCGTCGATCCGGGCGCT
>DATGDV010000095.1:0-2081 GCA_035310685.1 Thermoanaerobaculia bacterium | reverse complement strand
ACGGGTCGTACGCGATCTTCTCCTGAAGGCACCACGAGCCGCGCTCGCGTTCGGGAATGCGACGGAGATCCTCGGGTTTCGGGTCCACGTTCACCCCGCCCCCCGCGAAGGAGAAGAGAGGTTTCAGGACGTACCGCTCCGTGAGGTCCGCCGGGATCTCCCGGAGCTCCGAGAGGACCCTGGCCTTCGGCACCGTCTCGTGCGTGAGGAGGGGGAGCGAGTATTTCGACCACGTCCAGTACCAGTTCGGATGGGGAACCCACCGCACCTCGAGGTCGTCGCGAAAATCGAAGGGCAGATCGAGATCTTTCCGGATGAGCTCGTCGAAGACGATGCGGTTGTAGATCCGCTTCACGCGAACGCGGCGCCCGTTCTTCGGGCGGAAGAGCCGCGCTCCCTCCTTGACGAGGCTTCGCGGGTCCACGGCGTCGACGCCGAGGAGGCTTCTCGTCGCCGAGAAGTCGATCGCCGTCTTCTGCTCCCCGGGGTCGAGGTCGAGAAGAACGACTTCCTCGGGATCCTCGTCGCCGACGACCGTGCGCGAGAAGAGGGCGAGGAACCCGTTTCGCGAAAGGCCGGAGAAGTAGGGACTCCACGTCGCCTTCGGGAGGCCGTCCACGGCCGAGAGGGCCTCGTTCCACGCGTCCGCCTGAAACACCTCGAACGCCGACAGCGACGGGAAGCCCTGAAGCTCGATGAGCCGGGGGGCGAGGCGCCCGTCCTTCTCCTTCACGATCGCGAAATCCACCTGCGCGAGCGAGGGCAGCGCGTCCATGCCCGGCGCCGCCCACCGGGCCGGAATCCCCTTCTTCATGCGAAGGAGCGCATCCGGCCTGGAGAGCTGCGCGACGATCGCGTGCGCGCCGTCATGGAGCACGGCCGCGAGCTCTTTCGTCAGAAAAACCGGCGTCTCCGCGAGCCGGAAGGCGGGCTCCGACCCGGCTCGTCGCGCGAGGTCCCGCGCGTATGCCGACACGAGCGCGGGCGTGAACGCCGCGTTGAACGCCGCGCGATACCCCGGGTGCATGGGCGCGGAGTTTAGACCCCGTAACGACAGGATTGCCGCCCGAAGCGGATCGGCGACCCGCGCGAGCGGTCAATGCGCGTCGAGGGCTCTCGCGGTTGCCGCGAGCCGGTATGTGGCCCGGATGAGCGCCGCGGCACGCGGCTCGCTGAGGCCGTGCGACGCGAGAGCGGCCTGCCTCTCGGCCTCCGGCAGAGAAGCGAGGTCCGCTTCGAAGCGTGCCGAGATCACGAAGGTTCCCGAGCCCTGGCGCGAAGCCCGGTCCCGGACCTTCTTCACGAGCGGCAGCTCGTCGGCGCGCCCGAGGTCCTCCTCGGAGACGTTGCAGACGAAAAGCGTCGGCTTCTTCGTCAGGGACCCCAGATCCGCGAGGACGAGCTCAGACGTGATGGTCTCGATGTCGGCGATCGGATCGAGCAAGTCCGAGACATGGACGATGTCCTTGCTTTCGAAGCAGCGCACGACGTGGAGGATCGCGTCCACGTCCCGGACGTTCCCCAGGAACTTGTTGCCGAGACCCTCGCCCTTGCTCGCGCCCTTCACGAGGCCCGCGAGGTCCACGAGCTCGAACGCGGCGGCTGGAGCGCCCTCGGGGGTCGGCGCAATCTCCGCGGGCGGCGCGCCGCGCAGGTCGGGCACGATCACCAGACCGACGTTCTTCTCGACCGTACAGAAGGGATAGTCCGCGACCTGCGCATGGACCGTCCCCGTGAGGGCGTTGAAGAGCGTCGACTTGCCGACGTTCGGGAGGCCGACGATGCCGGCTCGGAGCATGGCGGCGGGAGGTTAGCAGGCCTCCCGGGAGCGTCCCGACCTGAGAATGCATCTTAAACCCGACGTCGCCCGCTGTAGCATTCCCGCCATGCGAGAGACGATGCGTTCCGCCGCCCTCGGCTTCTTCCTCGCCCTTCTCGCGGCTGCGCCGCTCCACGCCGCGAAGAGGCCTTCGAGGAAGAGTCCGCACACGCAGATCGTCGCGGTCTGCCGCGTCGAGACGGCGCCCGAGGAAAAGATCCACAACAACCGTCGCCGCTTCCTCGAGTTCGACGTGACGATC
>DATGDV010000094.1:0-3226 GCA_035310685.1 Thermoanaerobaculia bacterium | reverse complement strand
CGACTCGCTCGAGAAGATCAACCGCGCGGCCGTGCGCCTCGCCCGCGCCGCCGCCGAAGGCGAATACGTCTACGTGGCGGGCTCGGTCGGGCCGCTCGGACAGCTCGTGAAGCCCTACGGCCCGCTCACGCGGCCCCACGTGCGCGAGCTCTTCACGGAGCAGATCCGGATCCTCCTCGAGGAAGGCGTCGACCTCCTGTCCTTCGAGACGTTCTCTTCGACGCTGGAGGCCCTCGAGGCCTTGCGTGCCGCGCGCGCGCTGTCGCCCGCGATTCCGATCTCCGCCTCGATGACGTTCCTCGCGGACGGCAAGACGAGCTTCGGCGAGGATGCGGGCGAAGCGCTCAAGGCTCTCGTCGCCGCGGGCGCGGACGTCGTCGGCATGAACTGCACCGTCGGGCCGCAGGAGGCCTTCGAGAACTTCTCGCGCGTCGCCGGATCGGTCGAGGTCCCGGTCTCCGTGAGGCCGAACGCCGGATATCCCTGGGTCGTCTCGGGGCGCACCGTCTACCCGGCCACGCCCGATTATTTCCGCCAGAGCGCGCGCGATCTCCTCCATGCCGGGGCCGCGCTCGTCGGGGGCTGCTGCGGCACCGCGCCGGAGCACGTCGCCGCGATGGCGCGGGAGATCGTGGGAAAAGCGCGCGCCGTGCCGGCCGCTTCGCCCGCCGCGTCCGTCTCCGTGACGGAAGGCCGCGCGGAGCGCCCGAAGGAGATTGCCCTCGAGACGTCCGCGCTGAAGCGGAAGCTGGCCGACTCGCGCGCATTCGTCGTGACGGCCGAGGTCGAGCCGCCGAAAGGCATCGACGCCTCGGCCGCCGCGGACGGCGCGCGCACGCTGAAAGCCCTCGGCGTGGACGCCGTCAACATCACGGACAACCCGATGGCGCGCCTGAGGATGTCGTCCATTGCCGTCGCGCACGTCATCAAGACCGAGACCGGCGCCGAGACGATCTTCCACGTCTCCCCGCGCGACCGGAACGTGCTCGGCATCCAGTCGGACCTCCTCGGCGCGGCCGGGCTCGGCATCAAGGCCCTTCTCGTCGTGGGCGGCGACCCTTTGAAGATCGGCGATTACCCGCAGGCCAAGCCCGTCGGCGAGGTCGACACGCTCGGCCTCCTGCGCCTCGTGAAGGGCCTGAACGCGGGCACGGACCTCGCGGGCGGGGCGATCGGCTCGGCCACCTCGTTCGCGATCGCGTGCGCGGCGAACCCCGCCGCAAAGGATCTCGACGTCGAGATCTCGAAGCTCTCCGCCAAGATCGAGGCGGGCGCCACGTTCGCCCAGACGCAGCCCGTCTACGACGTGGCGGCGCTCGACCGCTTCTACGCGCGCGCCGAGGCGCACGCGATTCCGGTCCTCATCGGCCTCATCCCGCCGAAGAGCCTGAAACAGGCTCTCTACCTCGCGAACGAAGTTCCCGGGATGGTCGTGCCGGAGGAGATCGTGGCGCGGATGCGGCGCGCCGCCGAGAAGGGCCCCGAGTTCGAGGAAGAGGAAGGCCTCGCGATCGCCGTCGAGCTCGCGCGCGCGGTCGCGGAGCGCTCGCGCGGCCTCCACATCATGCCGATGGCGCGCTACGAAGCGGTCAAGAGGATCCTCGAGGCGCTGGGGGCTGAGGCGAGGCGGACATGACGGCCGAGGCTCGCCTTCGCGCGCTCCTCCACGAGCGCATCGTCGTCCTGGACGGCGCGATGGGGACGATGATCCAGCGCGAGAAGCTGGACGAGGCGGCATTCCGCGGCGCGCGTTTCGGCGACCACCCGAAAGACCTCAAGGGCGCGAACGATCTTCTCGTCCTCACGCAGCCTTCGATCGTCGAGGGCATCCACCGGCGGTACCTCGAGGCCGGGGCGGACATCGTCGAGACGAACACGTTCAACGCGCAAGCCATCTCCCTCGCCGACTACGGCCTCGAGAGCCTCGCGTACGAGCTGAACGTCGCGGCGGCGCGCGTCGCGCGAAAGGCCGTGGACGCGCACCGCGCTGCCACGGGACGGCACGCCTTCGTGGCGGGCGCCGTCGGCCCCACGAACCGGACGCTCTCGCTCGCGGTGGACGTGAACGATCCGGGCAAGAGAACCCACGTCTTCGACCAGTTCGTCGCGGCGTACGCAGACCAGATCCGGGGCCTCGTCGACGGCGGAGTCGACGTCCTGCTCCTCGAGACCGTCTTCGACACGCTCGTCCTCAAGGCCGGGCTGTTCGCCGCCCTCCGCCATTTCGACGAGACGGGTCAGCGCGTCCCGCTGATGGCCTCCGTCACGATCACGGACAAGTCGGGAAGGACCCTTTCCGGCCAGATGGTCGAGGCGTTCTGGAACTCGGTCTCGCACGCGCCGCTTCTCTCCGTCGGGATCAACTGCGCGCTCGGCGCCAAGGAAATGCGTCCGTACATCGAGGAGCTGTCGCGGATCGCGCCGGTCTTCCTGAGCGCGTATCCCAATGCGGGGCTTCCGAACGCGTTCGGCGGCTTCGACGAGACACCGGAGATCATGAGCGCCGACATCGGCGGCTTCGCCCGCGAGGGATGGGTGAACGTCGTGGGCGGCTGCTGCGGCACGACGCCCGCGCACATCCGGGCGATCGCCGACGCGGTGAAAGGGCTGCCTCCGCGGCGGGTCCCGGTTCCCGAGCGCCGCACCCGCCTCTCGGGCCTCGAGCCGTACACCTTGCGCCCCGAGGAGACGTTCACGCTCGTGGGCGAAAGGACGAACGTCACGGGCTCGCCGAAATTCGCGAAGCTCGTCCTCGCGGGCGACTATGAAGGCGCGCTCTCGGTGGCGCGCCAGCAGGTCGAAGGCGGCGCGAACCTCCTCGACGTGAACATGGACGAGGGGATGCTGGACGGCGTCGCCGCGATGACGCGGTTCCTGAACCTCCTCTCGGCCGAACCCGACATCGCGAAGCTGCCGATCATGCTCGACAGCTCGAAGTGGGACGTGATCGAGGCGGGGCTGAAGTGCCTGCAGGGGAAGTCCGTCGTGAACTCGATCAGCCTCAAGGAGGGCGAGGAGCCGTTCCGGAATCACGCGCGCCTCGTCCGCCGCTACGGGGCCGCCGCCATCGTGATGGCGTTCGACGAGGAGGGGCAGGCGACGACCGTCGAGCGCAAGGTCGCGATCGCCGAGCGCGCGTACCGCATCCTGACCCAGGAGATCGGTTTCCCGCCCGAGGACATCGTCTTCGATCCGAACATCCTCACCGTCGCGACGGGGATCGAGG
>DATGDV010000093.1:0-2766 GCA_035310685.1 Thermoanaerobaculia bacterium | reverse complement strand
GTCCAGGCGATGGAGAAATCCGGGTGGGTCATCGCGAAAGCGGCGCGCCTCCTCGGCCTGACGTATCGAACCCTCCAGTACCGCCTCGAGAAGTTCGGGCTCAAGAAGCCCGCCTGACGGGCCGAAGGGAGCCGTCCATTTGGAGGACTCCTCTCGACCGAAATGGTGCGTCGCTTTCTTTCCGTCCGTCCGAAAAGCCTCGAAGAGGCGCCGCTCGGACCCTGAAACGACGGATTTTGCTTCCGGAGGCCGCCCGGGCGGCGGGCGACGACCGGGCACGCCTCGTGCACGCAAAAGGCCCCATGGCGTTCTTCGTCCTCCTTCTGGCACTCCTGATCACGCCCGAGGATTCCACGAAGTCTGCGGCCGCGCCCGCCGCGACGACGCCGTCGAAGGCGGTGCCCACGGCCTCTTCGAAGACGATCGCAGGCGAGATCGTGTGGGTCGACCTCGCCTCGCGTCTCGTTCTCGTCCGCGAGTCGGTGAAGTCCACGCCCGTCAAGGGCAAGTCCGCGGTCCGCGAGACGGTCGCCATCTCGATCGCGCCCGACGTTCCCGTCATCAAGGGACAGAAGGCTTCGACGCTCGCCGACCTCAAACCGAAGGACCACGTCGTCGCGCGCTACCTGCCGACCGCCGATGGCGCGAAGGCCGTCTCGCTGCGCGTGGCGGATGCCACACCGGTCCTTCCGGCGGGCGGCGCCCCGGACGGCGGCGAGACGAACTGATCCTTCGACGCTAGACTCCCCGCATGGAGAGGTCAGCCGCGCCCAGGGTCCTTTTCCGGACGGCCGAGGGAGCAACTCTTTCGACGGCCGAGGTCGTGGCGAGAGGACGGGGATTGCCGATCCTTCTCGCGTTCTTCAAGACGACCTGCCCCATCTGCCAGCTCACGTGGCCGTACCTCGAGCGCCTTCATCGGGCGTACGGAGGGAAGGCCGTGCACGTCGTGGGGGTCTCGCAGAACGATGCGAAATCGAGCCGCTCCTACTACGCGGAATTCGGCGGCGCGACGTTCGACCTCCTGCTCGATCCGGAACCGGAATTCGCCGCGTCGAACGCGTTCGACGTCGAGTCGGTCCCTCATCTCGTGCTCCTGTCGCCCGAGGCCCGCGTCGAGGACGTCTTCTCCGGCTGGTCGAAGGCCCGCATGGAAGCCCTCGGCGCGCGGTTCGCGTCGAAAAAAGTCCCGCTCGTGCCGGTCGTCCCGCCGGGTGATCCGGTACGGGACTTCGCGCCCGGGTGACTGGGCCGAAACGCTCACTGACCGGTCCGGTCAGTCCGAACCCGGAAGGCACGTCCGTCGAGACGGAACGGCGGGACCTTTTCGAATCCCCCGTCCCGATCCTGTCGTAACCTTCTCCACGAAAGGGGTCGCATGTCCTCGAATCCCGATCGCCCGACCACACTGGGGGAGCTCATCGCCGCCGGCTACACCGCGAAGACCGTCAAGGACGAGGTGCGCGACAACCTCATCGCGAAGCTGCGAAAGGGCGAGAACGTCTTCCCCGGGATCCTCGGTTACGAGAAGACCGTCATCCCCGCGCTCCAGAACGCGATCCTCGCGCGGCACGACATCATCCTCCTCGGCCTGCGCGGCCAGGCGAAGACGCGCATCCTGCGCTCGCTCGTGAATCTCCTCGACGACGAGATCCCCGTGCTCGTGGGCTCGGAGCTGAACGAGTCGCCGTTCGCCCCGTTCACCGCCTTCGGCCGCCGGATGGCGGCGACGGCCGGAAAGGACATGCCGGTCGCGTGGCTTCCGCGCGAGGCCCGCTACCGCGAAAAGCTCGCGACGCCGGACGTCACGATCGCCGACCTCATCGGCGACGTGGACCCCGTGAAGGCCGCCACGCTCCGGAAGACCTTCGCCGACGAGGACGTCATCCATTACGGCATCGTGCCCCGCACGAACCGCGGCATCTTCGCCATCAACGAGCTCCCGGACCTGCAGCCCCGCATCCAGGTCGGTCTCCTGAACATCCTCGAGGAGCGCGACCTGCAGATCCGCGGCTTCCCGCTGCGCATCCCGCTCGACATCCTCATGGTGTTCTCCGCGAACCCCGAGGACTACACCAACCGCGGCAACATCATCACGCCGCTCAAGGACCGCATCGCCTCCCAGATCCTCACGCACTACCCGCCCGACGCGAAGACGGCCTCGGCCATCACGGATCAGGAATCCTGGACGGAACGCGAGACGCACGGCGTGACGGTCCTCCTGGGAGACGAGGTCAAGCTTCTCGTCGAGGAGATCGCGTTCGTGGCGCGCCGGAGCGAGCTCGTGGACCAGTCCTCGGGCGTGTCGGCGCGCCTCGCGATCGCGGCCCGCGAGCTCCTCGTCTCGAATCTCGAGCGCCGCGCGTTGAAGACGGGCGAGAACGTCGTCGCGCCGCGCCTCGTGGACTTCTTCGCGACGCTGCCGGCGATCACGGGCAAGGTCGAGATGGTGTTCGAGGGCGAGCAGCAGGGCGCGGAGATCGTCGCCAAGAAGCTCATCGGCGACGCGGTGAAGACGCTCTTCGAGGCGAAGTTCCCGTCCGTGGAAGGCCCGCGCGCCCGCGCCGAGAGCCGGCGCCGGCCGCGCAGCGGCGAGCTGGACGAGGAAGACCTCGGCGGCCCGACGACGCTCGAGCGCGCCGAAGCCCGGCGCGGCACGGCCGCCGCCGCGGCGCCGGGGCCCTACGACGACATCGTCGGGGCCTTCACGGGGGACAAGAAGATCATCCTCTCCGACGACACGCCGTTCTCCGAGCACCTGAAGAC
>DATGDV010000092.1:0-5661 GCA_035310685.1 Thermoanaerobaculia bacterium | reverse complement strand
TCGCCATCGGGTTCTTCCCCGTCGGCGGCCTGGCGGCCGGGGCGATCGCGTTCGGCGGCTTCGCGATCGGGTACTGGGCTCTCGGAGGCGCGGCGATCGCCGCAAACGCGGCTCTCGGCGGCGTCGCCGCAGCCCCGACGTATGCCCTCGGTGGCGCGGCCTTTGCGGAGCATGCGAACGATCCGACGGCGCGCGAGTTCTTCTCGTCCGGATTCGTGTGGCCGGCTCTTCGTTCCCTGGCCCGGCATTCCAACTGGGCCTTGGCCCTTTTGGTTTGCCTCCTCGTGCTGCCGTTCCTCGCGAAGAAGCGCCCGAAGGCCTGATCCCGTTCCGATCGCCGCCGTCACGCGAGAAACAGGCGATAGGCGGGATTGGCACTCTCGTCCCAGCACCGGTAACCGGTGTCCTTCAGGAATCGCCGGAACTTCGCGTCGTCCTCGCGTGGAACCTGGATCCCCGCGAGCACGCGGCCGTAGTCGGCCCCGTGGTTTCGGTAATGGAAGAGGCTGATGTTCCAGCCGCCCCGCATGCAATTCAGGAACTTGAGCAGCGCGCCGGGGCGCTCCGGAAACTCGAAGCGGAAGAGCCGCTCGTTTTGGGCCAGCGGCGCGCGCCCTCCGACGAGATGGCGGACGTGGAGCTTGGCCATCTCGTTGTCGGACAGATCGCGCGCCGGCAGGCGGCGACGCCGCAGCGCCGAAAGGAGAGACCGGGTCTGACCCTGGTTTTCGACCTCGACGCCCACGAAGACGTGCGCGCGCCTCGGGTCGGCGTACCGGTAGTTGAACTCGGTGATGTTGCGCGGCCCGACGACGGCGCAGAACTCGCGAAAGCTGCCCGGGCGCTCCGGGATCGTCACGGCCAGGATCGCCTCGCGCCGCTCTCCGAGCTCGGCGCGCTCGGCCACGTGACGAAGCCGGTCGAAGTTCATGTTCGCGCCGCAGGCGATCGCGACGAGAGTCCGGCCCCTCACGCGGTGACGCTCCGTCCACGCTTTCAGCCCCGCCACGGAAAGCGCGCCGGCCGGCTCCAGGATGGAACGCGTGTCCTCGAAGACGTCCTTGATGGCCGCGCAGATCGCGTCCGTGTCGACGAGAACGATCTCGTCCACGAGGTCGCGGCAGAGGCGGAACGTCTCGCGGCCCACCTGCCGGACGGCGACGCCGTCCGCGAAGAGGCCGACCTGCTGGAGACGGACCCTCCGGCCCGCCTGAAGCGAACGGCTCATGGCGTCCGCGTCCACGGGCTCGACGCCGATCACCCGGGTTCGGGGGCTGAGCCTCTTCACCCATGCCGCGACGCCGGCGATGAGCCCGCCGCCGCCCACGGCCACGAACACGGCGTCGATCCCGGCGGGCCGCTGCCTCAGGATCTCCATCCCGACCGTTCCCTGCCCCGCGATGACGTCGGGATCGTCGTACGGGTGGACGAACGTCTTGTGTTCCTTCCGGGCGAGGCGCCGCGCCTCGGCGTAGGCCTCGTCGTACGAATCTCCCCTCAGGACGACCCGCGCCCCACGCCGGGCCACGGCTTCCACCTTGATACGCGGCGTCGTGACCGGCATGACGATCGTGGCCGAGCAACCGAGCTTCGCCGCCGCGAGAGCCACCCCCTGCGCGTGGTTGCCCGCCGAAGCCGCGATCACGCCGCGCTTCAGCGCGACACGCGGCAGGCGGCACATCTTGTTGTAGGCGCCGCGCAGCTTGAAGGAGAAGACCGGCTGCAGGTCCTCGCGCTTGAGCAGCACGGTATTGCCCGTCCTCCCGGTCAGGAGCGGAGCGACCTCGAGCGGCGTCTCGACCGCGACGTCGTAGACGCGCGCCGAGAGAATCCGCTCGAGGTACTCCTCGCCCGTCCTCGCGGCGGCCCGCCGCGCCGGCGCGGCCGAACGGCTCAGCGTTGCCGCCCGCCAGCGATGCGCGCGGGGGGCGGAAGCGCCGCCTCCTCGCGAACCCAGGTGCACCATTCGTTCGAGCGCGGATGCTCGCCCTTGACGGCGGCGTGGAAGACCTTCTGGAGCTTGCGCGTGACCGGGCCCGTCGTCCCGCGCCCGATCTTCCGGAAGTCGATCTCCCGGAGCGCGATGCACTCGGCCGCCGTGCCGCACACGAAGACCTCGTCCGCGGTGTAGAGCTGGTCGCGCGAGACGGGCCGCTCGGCCACGGGAATGCCGAGGTCTCCCGCGAGCGTCACGATCGCGTCTCTCGTGATGCCCTCCAGGATGGGCGCCGAGGGCGAGGTGACGATCGTGCCGTTCTTCACGAGGAAGAGGTTCTCCCCCGTGCACTCGGCCACGTATCCCTGCGGATCGAGCATGATCGCCTCGTCGAAGCCCAGCCGCACCGACTCCGTCTTCGCAAGGAAGCTGTTCGCGTAGCTGCCGCTGATCTTGGCCTTCGTCATCGTGACGTTCGGGTGGTGGCGCGTGAAGGACGAGACGTTCGCGCGCACGCCTTTCTCGAGGGCCTCGGCCCCGAGGTAGTTCTTCCACTGCCAGGCGGCGATGCCGATGGCCGGCGAGCCGCCGTCGAGGTTCAGGTTCCAGCCGCCGCCGGAGCCGCCGCTCGCGAGGTAGAGGAGCGGACGGATGTAGCAGTCGTCGAACCCGTTGCGGGCGACGAGCTCGGAGCAGGCCTCGGCGATCTGCTCTTCGGAGAATGGCAGCTCCCGGAAGCCGAGGCAGGCGGCCGAGTGAAAGAAGCGCGCGACGTGCTCCCTCAGGCGGAAGATCGCCGGCCCGTCGGCCGTCGCGTAGCAGCGGATGCCCTCGAAGACGCCGATGCCGTAATGCAGCCCGGGCGTGAGGAAGTGGAGGGTCGCTTTCTCGTAGTCGACGAAGTCCCCGTTCAGCCAGATCGTCTTCGATTCCATCCCCATGACTTCCTCCGTTCAGACCGCCACCCGGACCGGGATCGCGTCGGCCACCGCCCGCGCCATGTCGCGCGTGCCGAGCGCTCGGCTGCCGCGCGGCACGAGATCCGCCGTGCGTGCTCCCTTTTCGAGGACCGTTTCGATCGCCCTGTGGACCGCCGCCGCTTCTTCCTTCAAGCCGAGCCCGTCCTCGAGGAGCATCGCGGCCGTCGCGATCGCCCCGATCGGATTCGCGACGTCGCGCCCCGCAAGCGCCGGAGCCGACCCGTGCACCGGCTCGAAAAGGCCCGGGCCGTCGCCGAGGCTCGCCGAGGGCAGGAGCCCGAGCGAGCCCACGAGAGCGCCCACCTCGTCCGACAGGATGTCGCCGAAGAGATTCTCCGTGACGACGACGTCGAAGGCCGAAGGGAAGAGCACGAGGTTCATCGCGCAGGAGTCGACGAGCTGGTGCTCGAGGGCGACTTCCGGGTGCCGCGCGCCGACCTCCGTCGCGACCTTCCGCCAGAGCTGCGAGGTCTCGAGGACGTTGGACTTGTCGACGGACGTGACCTTCTTCCTTCTTCCCTTCGCGAGACGGAAGGCCACCTCCGCGATGCGCTCCACCTCGGGCCGCGTGTACGGCAGCGTGTTGACGGCGGTTCCCGCCGCGAGATCCAGCGCGCGCGGCGTCCCGAAATAGAGCCCGCCCGTCAGCTCGCGCACGACGACGAGATCGAGGCCCCGGGCGTTCTCCGGCTTGAGCGGCCCCGCGCCTTCGAGGCCCTTGTACACGCGGGCGGGACGGATGTTCGCGTAGAGGCCGAGGGCCTTGCGGATCGCGAGAAGGCCGGCTTCCGGGCGCCTGTCACGCGGCGCGAGGTCGTACGCCGGATCGCCGACGGCGCCGAGGAGCACCGCGTCGGCGTCGAGGCAGGCCGCGAGCGTCCCCTCGGGAAGCGGATCGCCCCCCGCGCGCATCGCGACCGCGCCGATCGGCCATTCCGAAAGGACGAAGTCGTGAGAAAAACGCGCGGCGACCGCCCTGAGCACCATCAGCGCCGCAGCCGTCACCTCGGGGCCGATGCCGTCCCCGGGGAGAACCGCGATGCGCGCGCGTCGTCCCACGTCAGACCCCGTGCCCGTATCCCGCTTCCTCGGCAGGCGCGCTTTCCTCGCGGAGCACCCGCAGGACAGGGGCCTTCGCCCGCGCCGCGGCGCGCTTCATCGCGCTCCAGAGGTCGAAGAGGTCGTTGTCGCGGACGACTTTCTTCCGGTCGGCGAGCGCGATCATCCGCTTGTAGAGCTCGTCCAGCTCGAGGCGCGTGGGCTCGATCCCGAGGGTGGCGCAGCGGCTCTTCAGGGCGTGGCGCCCGGAGTGCTTGCCCAGGACGAGCGTCGTCTGGGGGACGCCGACGTCCTCGGGACGCATGATCTCGTACGTCCGGCGGTCCTTGAGGATGCCGTCCTGATGGATGCCGGCCTCGTGCGCGAAGGCGTTCCGGCCCACGATAGCCTTGTTCGACTGGACGCTCTCGCCCGTGATCTCCGAAAGGAGCTGGCTCGCGGAGAACAGCTCCGGCGTGGCGATGCCGGTCGTGAACGGCAGCGTGTCGGGCCGCACGCGGAGGGCCATGACGATCTCCTCGAGGGACGCGTTCCCCGCGCGCTCCCCGATCCCGTTCACGGTGCACTCGAGCTGCCGGCAGCCGCCTTCCAGCGCGGCGAGCGAGTTGGCCACGGCGAGGCCGAGGTCGTTGTGGCAGTGCGCCGAAAAGACGACGCGGTCCGCACCCTTCACCCGCGCGCGCACGGACTTGAAGAAACGCGCGATCTCGTCCGGCGTCGCGTAGCCGACGGTGTCCGGGAGGTTCACGGTCGTCGCGCCGGCCTCGACGACGGCCTCGACGACCGCAGCGAGGAATCCGGGGTCGCTGCGGGTCGCGTCCTCGGCGGAAAACTCCACGTCGTCCACGTGGCGGCGCGCCCTCCGAACGGCGGCCGCGGCGTGGTCGAGGCACTGGGCGCGCGACATCCGGAGCTTGTGCTCGAGGTGGAGGTCGGACGTCGCGAGAAACGTGTGGATGCGCGGACGCGCGGCGCCTTCCAGGGCCGCCACGGCGCGGTCGATGTCCGCGTCCACCGAGCGCGCGAGCGCCGCGATGACGGGGCGCCGGACCTCGCGCGCGACGGCGCGGACGGAGTTGAAGTCGTCCTCGGAGGCGATCGGGAAGCCCGCCTCCATCACGTCCACGCCGAGGGCATCGAGCTTCCGGGCGAGGCGCACCTTCTCGGCCTCGCGCATCGAGAAGCCGGGCGCCTGCTCGCCGTCGCGCAGCGTCGTGTCGAAGATCGTGATTCGGGCCGGAACGGGAGGCTCCTGGTCGCTCATGTCAGGCCACCTTGTCCACGACGACCGGGTTCAGGAACGGCATCTTCGCGCGCAGCTCGACGCCGACCTTTTCGATGAGCTGGCTCTTCTCCTTCTCGCGCGTCGCTTCGAACTCGGGGCGCCCCTTCCGGTTCTCGTCGATCCACTTCTCGGCATAGACGCCGTCCTGGATCTCCTGGAGGATCTTCTTCATCTCGCCGCGCGTCGCCTCGGTCACGATGCGCGGGCCGGCCGTGTAGTCGCCGTGCTCCGCCGTATCGCTGATCGAGTAGCGCATGTAATTCAGGCCCCCGCGGTACATGAGGTCCACGATGAGCTTCAGCTCGTGCAGGCACTCGAAGTACGCGACTTCCGGCTGGTAGCCCGCCTCGACCAGCGTCTGGAAGCCGGCCTTCACGAGCGCGGACGTGCCGCCGCAGAGG
>DATGDV010000091.1:0-5750 GCA_035310685.1 Thermoanaerobaculia bacterium | reverse complement strand
GGAGGCCGTGCGGGAACTTCCCGGCGGACGGAACGTCCGAGACGGCCTTCACCGAGGGCTTCACGACCGCGCACGAGGCCCCCTGCAGGACGACGGCGAACACGGCGAGAGAGAGGGTCGCCCGAAGACGCGCGGAAGAAGCAGTCCGCGTCATCGCGCGCTCAGCCGACGACGTCTTCCGCCCCGTCGACGCCCAGGACGTTCCCCGAGAGCCACACGGTCTGGGGGGCGGACAGGGCCACGAGGACGTTCGCGACGTCTTCCGGGGTCGTCAGCCGGCCCGCCGGATGAATCGCGAGGCACCGCTCGATCATCTGCTCGTTCCCGGGAATCTTCCGGAGGGCCGGCGTATCCGTCACGCCCGCGCGGATCGCGTTCACGGCGATCTTCCGCGGGGCGAGCTCGACGGCGAGCTGACGGCAGTGGCTCTCCAACGCCGCCTTCGCGGCCGAGACCGCGCCATAGGACTTCCAGATGCGGTGCCCGCCCGCCGACGTCATCGCGAAGGCGTGCGCGCCCTCGGGCAGGAACCCGCCCGCGACGAGATCCTGCATCCAGTAGACGAGCGAATGCGCCATGACGTCGACCGTCATCTCCATCTGGGGTTTCGAGATCCTTCCGTCGGCGTCCGCGGCCAGAAAAGGCTTCAGGGTGCCGAACGCGAGCGAGTGCATGACCACGTCGATCCCCGCTCTCCGGCCCTCCGCGTCCAGGATTTTCGCCATTCCGGCGAGGGCTTCGGCCCTCTTCCCCTCGTCGGCGGCGTTCATGTTGAAGAAGACCGCCCGGGACCCCGCGGCCTCGATCCCGCGGGTGATGCGCTCCACGTTCTGGATCGTGGCCCGGCGGTCGAGGTGCACCCCGAAGACGTTGCGCCCGCCCCGGGCCAGCGCGAGCGAGGCTGCTTCCCCGAAGCCGGAGGACGCACCGAGAACGAGCGCCCAGTTGCGGTAAGCGGCCATCGAGAGATCCTAGCATCGAGCACGGGTTAATCTGGCTCGCCATGGCAAACGTCTTTCGTCAGCGGCTCGGACGTGGCGCGCCGATCCTCCTCGACGCGGCGATGGGGACGGAGCTCTCCCGCCGCGGGGCGAACACCGCGCCGCCGCTCTGGAGCGCTCGCGCGCTCGCCGAGGCCCCGGAGCTCGTCGAGGCGATCCACCGGGAGAACGCCGCGGCGGGCGCCGAGATCCTCACGATCGCGAGCTTCCGGCTGCACGAGAGAAATCTCAGAGACGGTTCTTGCTCCCTCTCGCAACGGGAGCTGCTCGCAAGAGCCGTGGACGTCGCCCGCCGGGCGGCGTCGGGCATTTCTTCGAAGGTGAATAGCGAGGCGCCGCAAGAGCGTCGGGCCGTTCGCCAGAGCGACGGCGCAACACACCTTTCTAAGAAAGTCTTAGACAACGTCTGGATCGCCGGGTCGCTCGCCCCCCTGGAGGATTGCTACCGCCCTGATCTGGTCCCCCCCGAAGCAGAAATTTCATCCGAACATTCCGAGATGGCGGCGGCTCTCGACGCCGCAAGCGTCGACCTCATCCTCGTCGAGACGATGAACTCGATCCGCGAGCTCGTGGCCGCGGCGCGCGCCGCCGTCTCGACGGGCCTGCCGGTCGTCGCCTCGATGGTCACCGACGGGGAGGGGCGGCTTCTGTCCGGCGAACCGGTCGGGGACGCGGCACGGGCGCTTCTCTCCCTTTCCCCGGCCCCCGACGCGCTCGGCATCAACTGCGTGCCCGCCCGCCGGATCGGCGGCGACCTCGCCCGGCTCCATGCCGCGGCGCCCGGGATCCCTCTCGCCGCCTATGCCAACGCCGGACGAGCGCTCGACGAGGCGCGCGGGCTCTTCACCGATCCGATCGACCCGTACGAGTACGCGGCCCTGGCGCGGACCTGGCTCGACACCGGGGCCCGGATCGTCGGCGGCTGCTGCGGCACGAACGCCACGCACGTCAACGCGCTGCGGACGCTTCTCGACGAGGGAGACGACGCGACGGCGCAGCCGGACGGATAGGGAGGGCCGCTACGGGAAATAGCCGCGGATCGTCTTGGCTCGCAGCTTCGGGTTCTTGAGCTTCACCTCGATCGCGCGGAACTGGTTCTCGCCCTTCGAGGAATTCGTGAGGTACCGCAGAAAATACTGCGAGCGCAGCTCGGTCTCGATCTTCCGGTAGACGTCGGCGAGCGCCGCCGCCTTGCCGATGAAGAACGCCTCGGCTCCGGTGTCGGCGGCCAGCTCGGTCATCTTCGACTTGATGCCGAACTCGAGCATGGAGAGCTTGAGGCCGATGAAGTAGATCGGAACGCCGGCGGCGCGCGCGTAGCGGCGCAGCGTTCCGTAGTCCGTCCACGAATGATTGTCGTCGCCGTCCGTGAGGATCACGATCGCCTTTCGCCCGGGCAAAGAGCGGAACTGGTAGAGCGCCATGACGACGGCGTCGTAGAGAGCGGTGCCCCCGGAGGCGCGCGTCTCGGCGATCGCTCGCTCCAGGTCCGTGGACTTGTGCGTCAGGGACGCCAGCAGCGTGGGCCGCTCGCGAAACTCGATGACGAAGCCCTGATCTTTCTCCTTCGAGACGAGCTTCTGCGCGAACTCGGTGGCCGCCAGGTGGACGAGGGGCATCGCTTCACGCATCGAGCCCGACCCGTCGATCACGATGCCGAGCGACAGCGGGAGCGACTCGGCGAACTCGAAGCTGGAAATGTCCTGCTTCACGCCGTCCTCGAACACCGAGAACTCCTCGCGCGGGAGGCCCTTGACGAGGCGGCCGTCGGAATCGAAGACCGAGACCGGAAGCTCGACGAGGTTCACCTCGACCTTCGTCATGAAGCGCGACTCGCCCTTCAGGATCTTGAGGTCCGTGAATTCCTTTCCCTCCGCGTCCGTCGCGGTCGCACGCATGAGGGTAGCCTTCTGGATCGTCGCGACGGGCACGTAGACCGTGAACGGGGGCTCGGTCCACTCCTTCACCATCGTGTCGTCGAGCCAGAGCTGGAGCTTCTTCGCGGCGCCGCCCGCGATGGACTGCAGCGCGACCTTCAACTCCACGGTGTCCCCGTGGGACTTCTGCTTCGGCAGCTCGAGGATGCGCACGGCGAGGCGCGAGTCCTTTTCGTTGATCGCCCACGCGTCCGCGTCCACGAAGTTGCCCTGGACGTCGTAGCCCAGGACCTTGAGGGTCTGCTTCTTGGGAATCTTTCCGAGGTCGAGCTCGACGGTATAGGGCGCGCGGTTCCTCACGAGGATCTTCTTGTCCTCGAGGTAGAACTCGACGCGCCTCACGGGCTCCTTCACGTCGCACTCGATCCGGAGGAGGCCGACCGGCACCTCCTGCTCGGGCGCCAGGATCTTCACGAAGCCCGACGCGCCCTGCGGGACGGCTGGCCGGTTCTCGCTTTCGAGAATCACGGCCGCGGCGCTGGGGAGCCCCGCGCCGTCCGCCCCGGCATCCTCGGCGCGGAACTCGGACGACATGGCAGGCACCGTGAGCGTGATCGCGCGCGTGCCGAGCAGCCTGCCCGCGACGCCCTCGAGCCGGAACTGGACGTTGAGAGTGCCTGGCTGGAGCGCACGCAAGAAGGAGATCGCGACGGGCTTGCCGGCATTCGTGACGTCCGTGGACGACAGGTCGATGTCCACGGGCACGCGGAAGCTCTCGACGGCCTGACCGTGTTCGTCCGTGACGCCGCCCGCGAGGAAGAACGAGTAGACGCGAGGCTGCACATGTCCCGCCCCGCGGAGGTCTCCCCTGCTGACGGAGAGGACGAACTTGACCGCCGTCTTCCCGCCCGTCTTCCCGAGATACTGCTCGCGCACGTCGATCGGGATCGAGACTCCCGGCGCCTCGAGCCGGGTCTTCTGGGCGTCCCCGGGACGGCCCGACTGCGGCCGTGCAGGCGGAGCCGCGAGGAGGGTGGCGAGGACGAGGAGAGCGAACGCGCGGACTCGCTTGATCATGAGGCCATCGTAAGCTGTCTTTCCCAAGCGACACTTCCCCCTTCAGGAGGGCTCGATGCAAGTTCCCTTCCGCATCTCCACGCGGGCGCTCCTCGTCCTCGCCCTTCTGGCGCCGCCGACCCCGGGAAAGGCGGCCTCGCCTCCTGTCGCCGCCGCTTCGGACGCCTGGCTCGAGTCCACGTCCGCCCGCTGGAACGAGATCGCCGAGAAGATCTGGGGCTACTCCGAGACGGCCCTCCAGGAGACGAAGTCGTCCGCGCTCCTCGCCGACGTCCTCGAAAAGGAAGGATTCCGCGTGACGCGCGGCGTCGCCGGAATGCCGACGGCGTTCGTGGCTTCCGCCGGAGCCGGGGAGCCCGTGATCGGAATCCTCGCCGAATACGACGCTCTGCCCGGCCTCTCGCAAACGGCGGGCGTGTCGAAAAAGGCTCCTCTCGTGTCCGGAGCACCCGGCCACGGCTGCGGCCACAACCTCCTCGGCACCGCGGCGGTCGCGGCGGCCGTCGCGGCGAACCGCACCCGCGTCGCCGCGAAGCTGCCCGGCACGATCCGGGTCTTCGGGACGCCGGCCGAGGAGCAGCTCCTCGGCAAGCCGTTCATGCTGAGGGACGGCGTCTTCGCCGGAACCGACGCCGTCCTCGCCTGGCACCCCGCGGACGCGAACTACGTGAGCACGAAACCGTATCTCGCGATCACAGCGCTCGACGTGGAGTTCTTCGGCAAGACGGCGCACGCCGCGATGAACCCGTGGTTCGGGCGAAGCGCCCTCGACGCCGTCGAGCTCTTCGATCACGCCCTCGCCCTCATGCGGGAGCACGTCCTCCCGACGGCGCGCCTCCACCGCGTCATCAAGGACGGCGGCCTGGCGGCGAACATCATCCCGGATTACGCCCGCGTTCAGTGGTTCGTGCGCGACGAGAACGGCACGCGCGTGAACGAGATGATTGGGCGCCTCAGAAAAGCCGCCGAAGGCGCTGCGCTGGCGACGGAGACGACGTCGAAGGTGAGCCTCCTCGCCTCGACGCGCGAGCCGCTCTTCAACGCCGCGCTTTCGAACGTCCTTCAGAGGAATCTCGACCGGGTCGGCGCACCGAGGTGGGACGCCGCCGACATCGCGCTTGCGCGCGGCATCCAGAAGGAGGTCGGCATTCCCGAGATCGGACTTTCGGAGACGGTTCTTCCTTACGGTCCCGGCCACGGGTCCGGAGCCTCTTCGGACGTGGGAGAGACGAGCGCGGCACTGCCGGTCGCGGAGCTCGCCGTCGCCACCGGCGCCGTTGGCCAGCCCTGGCACCACTGGGCCGTCACGGCTTGCGCGGGCCACGGGCTGGGGCAGAAGGGTATGCTCGTCGCCGCGAAGGTCCTCGCGTCGTCGATGCTCGACCTGCTTGGCGACTCCGGGGTCCTCGCGGCGGCGAAGGCGGAGTTCGTGAAGGCGACCGCCGGAAAGCCTTACGTCAGTCCGCTCGCGAAAGACGCGGCGCCGAAGACGTACTGAGGCTGGGCTTCCCGGAGACAGCGCTTCGTCCGCGAAGGCCGGACGGCCTAATGCGCTCAACCATAACGGCGCGCGGTGTCCACCGTCGGCACGTCGACGCCGCCCCCCCGCAGGGAACCGGCAGGGTCCTAGGAACCTGGCTCACGCCGCCGCGCGGGCGGCGTGGGTCGCGAAGAAGTCCTCGACGGCGTCGAGGAACGCCTGCGGGCTCTCGAGCGAGGCGATGCAGCGGCGAAGCTCCCCGCCGTTCGGAAGTCCGTGCGTATACCAGCCCGTGAACGTCCGCAGCTTCCCCAG
>DATGDV010000090.1:0-4380 GCA_035310685.1 Thermoanaerobaculia bacterium | reverse complement strand
TGGGAGGCGGGACTCGACACGGGATAGGATTCGGCCCAGGAGGACCCCATGAAGAAAGCGTTTTGCATGGCCGCCGCTCTCGCCGCGCTCGTCGTCACGCCGGCCCTCTTCGCCGAGGACAAGCCCATGAGCCCGCCGAAGCCGGCCCCGGAAATGTCGCAGCTCGATTACCTGGTCGGCACCTGGCACTGTTCCGGCAAGGTGTTCGCCTCGCCGATGGGCCCCGAGCACGCCACCGAGGGCGTCGCCCATGCGCAAATGGCTCTGGGCGGCTTCCGGCTCGTGATTCACTACGACGAGTCCAAGACGGCCGCGAGCCCGACGCCTTACCACGCGCTGCAGGTCGTCGGCTACGACTCTGCGCAGAAGGCGTTCGACTCCGTCTGTTTCGACGTTTTCGGCGCGTCCTGCAATCAGACCTCGCCCGGCTGGAAGGGAGACGCCCTGGTCTTCGAAGGGACCAGCCTCATGGGAGGCCAGAAGATGGGTGCGCGCGACACGTTCACGAAGGTCAGCCCGACCGAGTTGAAGCACAAGGGCGAGATGCAGGGCGCCGACGGCAAGTGGATGACCGGGGACGAGGAGACCTGCCACAAGGGCGGCAAGGCCCCCAAGAAGTAATTCCTCTGCGCCGGGGCAGATCAGGCGGCTTCGCTCGCCGAGTCCTTCAGGATCCGCCCGTCGTGAACCTCGATGACGCGGCTGGCCCTCCGCGCGAGGCTCATGTCGTGCGTGACGACGATGACCGTGCCCCCGGCGCTCCACAGCTCCGTGAAGAGGCCCATGATGTCGCCGCCCGACGTCGAGTCGAGGTTCCCCGTAGGCTCGTCGGCGAGCAGCATGTCGGGCGTCATCGCGAGGGCTCGCGCGACCGCGACGCGCTGCATCTGGCCGCCCGAGAGCTCCGTGGGCTTGTGGTCGAGCCGGTCCCCGAGGCCGACCTTCGAAAGCAGCTCCGCGGCGCGCGCGCGGCGCGCCTTCGGGGGAACGCCGCCAAAGAGCATCGGCATCTCGACGTTCTCCTGCGCGGAGATCTGCGGCAGGAGGTTGAAGTTCTGGAATACGAAGCCGACGCGGCGATTCCTGACGTCGGCGAGCGCGTCGCGCGAAAGCCCCGCAACCGGCTCACCACCGAGCTCGTAGGAGCCGCTCGTCGGCGTGTCGAGGCAGCCGAGGAGATTCATGAGAGTCGACTTGCCGGAGCCGGAGGGCCCCACGATCGCGACGAATTCGCCCTTCTTCACCGTGAAGCTCACGCCCTTCAGAGCCTCGACCTTCACCTTTCCCGTGTCGTAGACCTTGCGGATCCCGCCCATCACGATGATGTCGTCCGAAGCGGACCGCGGGGCATCGAGGTTACGGGACATGTCTTCTCCTTCTACTCGTAGCGCAGCGTCGCGGCCGGGTCGATGGCCGCCGCCCGGCGCGCCGGGAAATAGCCGGCGGCGAGTCCGATCACGCCGAGGATGCCGGCGGTCGTCGCGGCGATGAGGGGCGAGAGCGTCGGGCGGCCGAGGAACGCGAGGACGCGGTTCGATCCGTCCGGGATGAGTCCGAGGCTGGTCACGATGAGCGTCGCGATCGTCATCCCGGCGACGCCCCCGACGAGCGTGTAGACGAGCCCCTCGAGGACGAAGGGCCACGTGATCCAGCGCGCCCTCGCGCCGAGCGCCATCTTCACGCCGATCTCGCGCGTCCGCTCCTTCACGACCGCGTACATGATGTTCGCGACGCCGACGCCGCCGATGAGGAGAGTCAGGGCACCGATCATCCCGAGAAAGATCTCGATTCCGATGATCATGTTCTGGCTCTTCTTCGACGTCTTGACGATGTTCCACGTCGACAGGGCACGCTCGTCCGTCGGGTCGTAGCCGTACTTGGCGCCGAGGATCTCGTTCAGGCGCTTGAGCGCCGGCGCCATCTCCTCGGGCGTTTTCGACTGGATCACGAGGACGTTCAGCCGGTCGCGGCCGAAGAGGGCCTTGAATGTCGTCCACGGGATGACGGCGTGGCTCTGGTCCGGGCCGCCGTAGACGCCCATCTGCGTCTTGTGCTGCATGACCCCGATCACCGTGAACGGCGAGTTGTCGACGAGGAGCGTCTTCCCGACGGGATCCTCCTTGCCGAAGATGTCCTGCGCCATCTCGTCGCCGAGGAAAATGACGCGGCGCTTCTCGGCCTCGTCCATGGGCGTGAGCCAACGGCCCCCCGCGACCGGGTAGTGCTTGCGCGCCTCGCCGTAGACGACGTTGGTGCCGAGGACGCGCCCCCTCACCAGCTTGCGGCCGTACGTGAGCGCGGTCCGCCACGAGACGACTTCGCCGATAACGGCGTTGAGCTCGGGCATGCGGTCCGAGACGAACTGCACGTCGTCCGTCGTGAGGCGGATGGGCCGTCCCGGGTTCATGCCCTTCCATGGTTTGCTGGTCTCGTTCGGCCACATGACGGCGAGGTTCTCGCCTGTCGACCGGCGGTTCCGGTCCATCTGTCGCTTGAGGCCCTCGCCGAACGACAGGAGGAGCAGGATCGCGACCGTGCCCCAGGCGATTGCCGCGATCGTCAGGAGGGCGCGTTTCTTCGCGAGCCGCGAGGAATGCGCGAAGAGGGTCAGGACGACGGCGGGCGTTCGCATCACAGCTTCATCGCGACGACGGGGTCGAGCCGCGACGCCTCGCGCGCCGGGAACCACCCGGCGAGGAACCCAATGAGCCCGAGGATCCCGATCGTGATGCCGGCGACGAAGGGCGAGACCTCGGGGACGCCGACGTAGTCCGTGAGGCCGAACCGCGGGAAGACGGCACAGAGTCCGAGGGAGACCGCGAAGCCGATGACGCCGCCGATCCCCGTCACGAGGAGCGTCTCGAGGAGGAACTGGCCGAGGATGAAGCGCTGCCCGGCCCCGAGCGCCATCTTGATCCCGATCTCCTTCGTCCGCTCCTCCACGACGACGTTCATGATGTTCGAGACGCCGATCCCGCCGACGACGAGGGTGAGGGATCCCACGATGCCGAGGAAGCCGGTGAACGCGAGCATGAACGTGTCGAAGAACTTGAACTGGTCCGTCGTGTCCCAGACGGCGAGGGCCTCCTTGTCCTTCGGGTCGAACTTCTGGCGCTTGCCGAGGATCTCGAGGATCCGGTTCGTCAGCGGCTGCGTGTCGAACGTCGACGAGGCCTGGTAGATGAGGTTGTCGACGTATTTCGCGCCCGTCAGGGCGCGATAGGTCGTCCCGGGAATCGAGGCCTTATCGTTGTCGCGCCCGCTGTAGCTCGAGTCCTGCGTCTTGGTCTTGAGGATCCCGATCACGAGGAACGGCGAGCTCCCGAGCATGACGGTCCTGCCGACCGCGTCCTCGGCCTTGCCGAAGACATTCGCCGCAAGCTTGTCGCCGAGGAAGACGACACGGCGCTGCTCGGTCATGTCGGTCGGGTTGATGAAGCGGCCGCCGACGTCCGGGATCAGGTTGCGCATCCGGCCGAACTCCGGCGAGACGCCGGAGACGTCCACGGGCCACGTCTTGAGGTCGAGGTGGAGTTTCATGGAGGTCGAGTACTCGCTCGAGATCCCGGCGAGGCCCTCGGCCTGGCGCCGGACCGCCTCGACGTCCTCCTCCATGAGACGGATCTTCCGGCCCTTGCCCAGGCCCTGGTACGGGACCGACGTGAGCCCCGGCCACGCGATGCAGATGCGGTCTCCGAGGCCGGCGGTCGTCTTGACCATCTGCTTCTTGAGTCCGGTGCCGAACGCGAGGAGGAGGGTGACGGCGACGGTCCCCCAGACGATCCCGAACACGGTCAGGAACGTCCGCAGCTTCTGGCTGCGGACGTCGCGGATCAGCTGGCGGAAGACTTCTTTCAATGTCGCCATCTGCTCATCTCGTCACGGTCTGCAAATTCTCCTAGAAAGGAAATCGGCGCGGGGCCTTACGGAACCAGTGTGGCGTTGCCGGACGCGCCTCCCTCACTCACCCTTCTAAGAAAATCTTCTCTTCCTCTTCTCTTCCTCTTCCTAAGAGATTTCCTTCGGCGGTCTCTGAACGACCTTGTCGCCCTTCTGGAGACCCGAGACGACCTCGACGTTCATCCCGTCCGAGATTCCGAGCTTCACTTCGATCTTCTTCGGCTCGACCTTGCTGCCCTTCGACTTCTCGTCCGGAATCTCGACGAACGTCTTCTTCCCGCCGTCCTCGAACAGGACGAGGCGCTCGGGAATCGTGAGAACGTCCTTCTTCTCGCGGATGATGAGGTCCGCGTTCGCGGAGTACCCCGCGCGGAGGACGATCTTCTGCCCCGGGTCGAGCTCGATCTCGACGTCGAAGAGCGTCGCCCCGTCCTTCTGCTGGGCCTGCGGCGCGATCCTCGCGACCCTCCCCGTCACGAC
>DATGDV010000089.1:0-1666 GCA_035310685.1 Thermoanaerobaculia bacterium | reverse complement strand
TCTACGGCTTTGCGATGGCGGCGAAATACTCCGCTTTCCCGTTCCTCGCCGCCTTCGCAGCGATTGCCGTCATTCGGCTGGGGTCAAGGCGCTTTTCTTCGAAGGTGAATGGAACAGGCGCACCGGGCCGTGCCGAAGCTGCGCGGGCGATGCCGCCGCGCGCGGACCGCTTTTCTCTCTCTTCCCCTTCCAGGAAAAAGCGCCCCGGCGACACACTCGAGGCTCAGTCCCGAAGGCCCGAGGCGCGCTCGAGGACTCTTCTCCTTCTAAGAAATTCTCTTCGTGCTCTTCCTTCGATCTTTCTCTTCCTCGTGGTCCCGGCCGTCGTCACGCTCTTCCTCATCCAGTTCCTCACGTTCGCCGGCACGAGCGATTCCGCGTTCCGCACAGGCATCGCGCACGAGTTCGCGGGGCTGCCGCAGGAGCAGGCCGCCCTCGCGCTGGCACGCACGTTCCCGAAGTCGATCGCGGCCTACGGCGCGGGACTGCTCTTCGTGCAGGGTGTCGCCGGCCCCGGCGAACGCTTCAACTACTTCTTCGGCGAGATTTCCGGCAGGGGCTACGCGCTCTATTTTCCGGTTGCGCTCGGGATCAAGCTCACGACGGGGACCGTCCTTTTCGTCCTCGCGGCCCTTCTCGGGGCGGGCGTTCTCGCCGCGAGAGGGGTACGCCGCCGCAGGCTCCTCGCCGGGCGCGCCGGCCTTCCCGCGGCGCTCGGCGGCGCCTATCTCCTCGCCGCCTGCGCCTCGAACGTGAACATCGGGGTCCGCCACGCGTTGCCCGTCGTCCCCTTCGCGGTCGCCGCCGCGGCGGGAGTCGTTCGGACGTTCGCTCCCCGGCGCCGGGCGCTCGCGATCGCGCTCGCCGCCGTGGTGCTCGGCGCCACGAGTGAAGCCGCGCTGCGGCTCGGCCGCGAGATCTCGTTCGGAAACCTCCTCTGCGGAGGACCCTCCGGAGTTCCGGCGATCCTTTCGGACTCGAACGTGGACTGGGGCCAGGACGAAGGGAAGATCTTCGCGCGCGTCCGGCGCGGCGATCTGGGCCGCGTGGGCCTCGCGTCGCTCATGGTGGACGAGTCCGGCGCGCGCGCCGTGGGAATCGCCGGGCAGGTCACGGCCCCGGACGCCCCGGTCGACACGGTCTTTTTTTCGCGCTTCCTGTGGGACAACGCCGCGGCGATCGAGAAGAACACGGAAACCTGGTCGAAGTACGTCTGGCTGCGCGGCTGGCTGCCGCCCCTCAGGCGCGGGCTCGAGGCGCGCGCCGTCTCGATCGAGCCCTTCGGCGATTCGCAGATCCTGATGCGCCTCCGGCCGGAGACGCCGTCTACGGCTTCCCCGTCCGCGCCGCCCGCGCCCAGGCGGTGAGAGGCCAGCCCTGCCCCCGCGCGAGCTCGAGCCCGCGCGCGAAGCCCTCGCGCAGGGACTCGGGCATGCACGACAGGTCCCCGGGAGGCGCGGCCATCGAGCGGACGAAGAGGATCCAGGGATGGCAGGAAGGCGAGGAAGACGAAGAGGGAGAGAGAGACTTCTTGGAAAGGTAAGAGAGGGCCGCGGCGGCCCCCGACTCCCCCATCCCGCCATCGACGCCCTTGCTGCTCCCGCCGAGGCGTATCGATTCGGCGATCAAAGCAATGATGCGAGGGTCATTCGAAGAATCCGAGTCC
>DATGDV010000088.1:0-2243 GCA_035310685.1 Thermoanaerobaculia bacterium | reverse complement strand
CGAAGATCGCTCGCGAGGGCTTCGAGGAGCCGACGACGGCGGAGACGACCACGCCGTCGAAGAAAGGCGAAAGCTCCAGCCGCTCGAGGAGGCGCGGAAGCGTCGAGTCCCAGTTGCTGACGACGAGAAGCGTCATCCCTGCGTCGCGGAGCGCCGAGAGAACGTCGCGCGTCTCGGGATAGACCTTCCAGTGCCTGTCCTCGCGGAAGTGGGCGATGAGGCCCGCGAGAAGCGGTTCCGGCAGCCCCGTCCCGCCCGACCGGCCGAAGACCTCCTCGACGAAACGCCGCCAGAATCCGGTCTCGCCGTCAGGGCCGCCCCAGCGTTCCTCGCCGCGCGCGCGCCGGGCGTCGACCTCCCGCCAGGTCGCGTGCACGGCGTGGTGCACGGCCTCGAGGTCCGCCTCGACCCCGTGCGTCGCGAATGCGCGCCGGTAGACCTCCTCGACCGGCGGATCCGCTTCGAGAAGGGTCTGCCCCGCGTCGAAGAAAACGGCTCTGATGTCTCTCAAGGCCGCCGGTTCGCCGTGCCCTTTCCCGCGCTCACGGCATCACCTGGCCGCCGTCGATCACGATGGCCTGGCCGGTCACGCTCTTCGCTTCCGGCGAGACGAGATACGCGACGAGGCCCGCGATCTCGGGCGGCGAAAGTACTTCGCCGAGAGGCGCCATCTTGCCCGCGAACGCGAATGCGTCGTCGAAGCTCTTCCCGAGGACCTTTCCCATCCGCGCGATGCCCGACCGTCCCATCTCCGTGTCCACCCAGCCGGGACACACGGCATTCACCGTGATCTTCCGCGGCGCCAGCTCCAGGGCGAGCGTGCGAGTCAGCCCGATGATGCCGTGCTTGGACGTGCTGTAGGCGGCCATGCCGGGGACCCCGAAACGGCCCTGAACCGAGGACATGTTCACGATGCGCGCGCCGTCGGGCAGGAACGGCCTCGCCGCGCGGCAGACGCGCCACGTGCCGGTGAGGTTCACGTCCAGGGTCCGGCTCCAGGCCTCGTCGGACCGGACGTCTCCGTCGAACGGCGACGGCATCCCGACCCCCGCGTTGTTCACGAGGATGTCGAGCCTGCGCTCCGGCCTCGCCGCGCGCTCGACGCCGGTCGCGACGGAGGCCGGGTCCGCGAGGTCGACGAGAACGACCTGCGCCTGCCCGCCTGCCGTCACGATCTCGGCCGCGACGGCGGCGCCGTCGGCCTCCTTGCGGACCCCGATCGCCACGTGGGCGCCTTCCGCCGCGAGCCGCAGCGCGATGGCCTTTCCGATGCCCTTGCCGGCTCCCGTCACGAGCGCCGTCTTTCCCGCGAGACGTCCGTCCGCCATGGATCCTCCGGCGCGCGATTCTACGGGGGCCCGGATCCAACGTAAGATCGCCCGGGTGAAAGTCGACGTCCTTCTCTTCGCGTCGCTGAAGGACGCGCTCGGCCCCTGCGTGTCCGTCGAGGTGGAAGAGCCGGCCACGGTCACGTCTCTCCGGCGTGCCCTCGAGGCCGCCCATCCCGCCATCGCGCGCTTCGGAACGCGCGCGAAGCTCGCGGTCAACGAAACCTGGGCGCGGGAAAACGATCCCGTCGCGCCGGGCGACACCGTCGCGCTCCTGCCGCCGGTCGCCGGCGGCTGACGCCTACAAAGCCTTCAGCCGCCGCGAGACCGTCGGGCGTCGCCGCGCGGTGGCCGTCGATCGCGCTTCGGACGCCGCCTGGAGGGTCAGGAAGACCGATCCGACCTGGACCTCGTCTCCGTGCGTCACGACGGACACGCCTTCCACCTTGCGGCCGGACACGAACGTCCCGTTCTTGCTGCCGAGGTCCTCGATCGTGACGTTCGGTCCGTCGACGACGATCCGCGCGTGCCGCCTCGAGACCGTGGAGTCGTCGAGAAAAACCCCGGCGGACCTGTCGCGCCCGACGATGGTCCTGCCTTCCCCGAGGGTGAACTCTTCTTCGCCGGCGACGAGCCGGAAGGGCGACTGGAGCGACGGCTTCGACTCCCCTTCCGCGCGCACGTCGCCCGAGAACGCGTAGCCGAAGCCGTGCACCGTCCGGATGAAGCGGGACTGCCGGCCTTTCTCGCCGAGAGCCGCACGCAGCTCGGCCGCGAGGTTCGCGAGGTTCGTCTCGAGGACGAACGTCTTGGGCCAGATCGCCTCCTTGAGCTCCGACTTCGAGAGCGCGCGGGGCCGGCTCTTCAGAAGCAGCTCGAGCAGGCGGAAGGCCTTCGGAGAAACGTGAACGGCCG
>DATGDV010000087.1:0-5199 GCA_035310685.1 Thermoanaerobaculia bacterium | reverse complement strand
GGGGCGGTCATCCTCCTCGCCTTGGGAGGCATCGTGTACAGCCTCGGCGCGGTCGTCTACGCGGCCGGGCGTCCCAACCCGTTTCCGAGGGTCTTCGGGTACCACGAGGTCTTCCATGCCCTCGTGATCGCGGCCGCCGCCTGCCACTTCGCGGTCGTGGCCCGGGCGGTGCGAGCCATCGGGAGCTGACTCCCCTTCGTCAGTGGCCGGAGCAGGCGGGCTCGGCTCCGAGGGAAACCTCGCCCCCGCGAAGGTCGAGTTTTCCGCGCGACACGAGAAAAGCCAGTACCTCGTGGAACGAGAAGCGGTCGCCGTGGCAATTCCCGTACACCGCGTCCGCGCCGAACGCGCTCGCCGCGGCCTCCCGGAGGTCCTCGACGCTCGCCGCCCCACCCATCTGCTGAAGGAGGGAGAGCAGTTCGTGGCCGAAGACGGGCGTGCGCGGCGAAAGAAGAGAGTCCATCAGATGAGGCTAACACGCGACGGGACGAGCCATCCGCGCATTCCGCGTCGGCCCGACGGCGCCTGCGCGCGATGGGCGGGCTCCGTCAGCGAACCTTCACGGCCGGGCTCCGCCCGATCCTCCGGTCGAGGTCGAGCCAGGCGTCGTCTCTTCGGACCTTGCCCTGCGAGAGGTACGCCCAGTGGCCGGCAAACGCGCCGCGCGCGGGAAGGGCCTTTTCGGCCTTCTTCACGTCTCCCTCGCCGGGCGCGGGAGACGCCTGCGGCCCGAGCGCGGCGAACGCGGCGTCGAAGAGCTTCGCTCCTTCCGTGTCGTTCCTCTTCTGCCGCGATGCGAGATAGCCGAGGAAGTAAAGGGCCTGGAAGGAGCGTGGATTCGAGACAAGAACTTTCCGGAACGTGCGTTCGGCGCCCGCGAAGTCGCCCGTGGCGAGGGCCACCTCTCCCGAGCGTACGACCCAGCCCGTCTCCTCGGTGTAGATCCCGCCCGCGCTTTCGTAGTTCTTCCGCGCCGCCGCGAGATCCCGCAAGGGTCCCGAGGCGGGATCCGCGAGGAGGTCGCCGAGCGCCCCGTGTCCTCTCTGGCTCCGAGGCTGGATCTTCAGGAGCGCCTCGAACTCCGCCTTGGCCGCCGCACGGTCGCCCCGCTCGAGCAGGAGGTTCCCGAGCGCGTACCGGCAGTCCTCGTGCCGCGGGTCGATCTCGAGCGCCTTCCGGTAGGCCGCGATCGACGCGGCGAAGTCGCCTTTCGCGAAGGCGGCCCGCGCTCCGTTGTAGGCGTCCCAGAACGCGAGCGTCTTCGCGCGGAAGTCCGGAAGGACCCGCGGTGCCGATTCCCCCTCGACGAGGAGGTACGCCCGGTCGCCCGCGAGTTCGTGGAACGTCGCCGCGGCTCCCGAGGGCCAGCGGACGGACAGGACGTCGGCTTTCGTCGCCGCGCCGAGCCCGAAAATCGCCTCCGGAGCGCTCTGCGAAAGGTACGACGAGCCGGCGCCGATCTCGTGGACCTGGCGCCGGCCGCCCGCTTCGAGGACGAGCCTCGTCCCGAACGCCGAGCGGTTCGATTTCCTGCCCGCGCACCGGATCGCGATCCGATGGTTCGCCGGCCCTCCCTCGGCCTTGAGGAGGACGAACTTCCCGCCGTTCACGACGACGGCGATCTCTTCCCTCAGGTCTCCGTCCACGTCGGCGATGGCGAGCCCGCGCCCGACGCGCGGCACGGTCAGGTCCGCGCCCGAGAGCGGCGCCACGTCGACGAAGCCCTTCTCGCCGAGATTCCGGAAGAGCCGCATCGGCATCGGCACGAGCTTCCGCGTGTCCGAGGGCTCCTCGAACGTGGAGCCGTTCGCCACGACGATGTCCGGCAGCCCGTCGCCGTCCACGTCGAGGAACTCGGTTCCGAACGCGATGTCGTCCGTCGAGACTTGCCCGAGGCCGGTTCGCTCGGCCGCGTCCTCGAAGTCGAGCGTCCGGCTTCTCCCGCCCCCGAGCTTGTTGAGGTAGAGGGCGTTCGCTTCTGCGATCCAGTGCGTGACGAAGAGATCGAGGGCGCCGTCGCCGTTCGCGTCGCCGACCGCGATCCCCATCGCGCCTCGGTAATCGGCAACGTGAGCCTCGTGTCCGCGGTCGGAAAAGAGGCCGTTCCCCTCGTTCACGAAGAGCGCTCCCTCGGAAACGTCGTTGGCCACGTAGATGTCGGGCCTTCCGTCGTCGTTGAGGTCCGCGAACGTGGCCGAGAGGCTCCGCCCCTCGGAATTCGCGATCCCGGCCTCGAGCGCCATCTCGCGGAAGCGGCCCTTCCCTTCGTTGTGGAAGTAGAGGTTCGCGACCGGCGGGTACGAGGAGGGGTTGATCGTGAAAGGGCTCGTCGCGTGCCGGAACTTCGAAGCCTTCCCGGCGTCCTTCGGATCGAACCGGTAATCGACGTAGGCGCAGACGTAGAGGTCGAGGAGGCCGTCGCCGTCCGCGTCGCCCCAGACCGCGCCCGTGAAGAACCCCTTGAAGGCGCCGAGACCGGAGGCCTTCGTGACGTCCTCGAACGTGCCGCCACCCTTGTTGTGGAAGAGGCGGAGGCCGCCGTACGACGTCACCACGAGGTCCGGGTAGCCGTCGTTGTCGAAGTCGCCCCACGCGGCCCCCATGTACGTTCCCTTCAGGTCGGACAGCCCCGCCTCGGCCGTCACGTCCGTGAACGTGCCGCCGTCGTTCCGGTAGAGCCGGCACCCTCCTCTCGAGGCGCGCACCTCGTCGGGCGTCAGCGTCAGAGGACCGACCGTGTCCACCACGAAGAGATCCCAGTCGCCGTCGCCGTCGTAGTCGGCGAACGCGCAGCCCGAGCCCATGTCCTCGGGAAGCTGCGTCGAGCGCGGACCCGCCGAGAAGTGCGAGAAGTCGATCCCGCGGCTCTTCGCGACGTCCTTGAACACGACGCCCCAGCCGGCCCCCGAGACCTCCTTCTTCAGGACGTCCGTCACGCCCTCGACAGCCGCTCCGGGCGTGTAGGGCGCCTCGTCGCCCTTCCGCGTGAACCAGAGAATCGCGCACGCCCCGAGGCCCGCCAGCCCGAGGGCCATCAGGACGCGCCGGTGCGTCCAGCGTTTCAGGACCGGCCGGGAGGGCACGTCAGTCGACGATCTCGATCGTCGCGCGCGCCTGCGCCAGGTCGGTGATCGGCGCCGACAGGCCCTTGCCCGGGAACAGGAAGTCGACGAGGTACTGGTCCAGCTTCCGGTAGTGGAGCGTCGCGAGAATGTCGAGCTTCCCGCGCGGGGGCGCGGGAATCGTCACGTCGCGCGACGGCCGCGGGGCGGCGGGCGTGCCCGGACAGCCGAACGCGTACTCGGCGGCGTCGGAATAGCCCGGGAAGAGGCTCCGGCGGTACCTCACGCCGACCATCTCCCAGAGATTGTGACGGTCGATGAGGTTCCCGTACTGGTCCACCGGCTCGGCCTTGAAGAGGAAGGTGCCGGGCGGAATCATCTTCTTCTCGTCGGGCTTCCCGGATGCGAAGACGATTTGGCCGCCCTCGTCCTTCACCTCGACCTCGACCCACGACTGGATCAGATCGAGCGGCCCCGTCGGGTAGTCGTGCCCCACCTTGTTGGACGTGATCACGACGCGAAGCTTGAGGGGCTCGCCTCGCCTGGCCTTTGCGGGCGCATCGAGGTCGAGCTGCACGACGGCGCCCTTCGCCCACTTTCCGGCGATCTCCGGGACCTCGACCTCGCCCTTCAGCCATTTCTTCACGAGCGTGACCTGCTCGTCGCCGCCCTTGAGCTTCAGGAGCGCAGGCATGTACTGGTTCGCGCCGAGGAAACGATGGCTCCTGTGCTTGCCGTCGCTCGCCGTCCGGTTGTAGTCGGCCGTGTCTCCGGAAGCCGGCTCGAGCCCGTCGAGGAGCGGCATGTGACACTCACGGCACTCCACCGTTCTCTTCGCGTCCTTCGGGTGATTCCACTTGCTCTTCCGCCAGTTGTCGTACTGGTTCTGGAGCTGGACCCAGCCGAAGTTGTTGACCTCCTGATCGACGAACTGCTTGTGGCAGGCGGCGCAGTACTCGGGGGTCTTGAAGAGGCGCTTCTCGAGCGAGCTCACGTGGTGCCCCGGATAGCTCCGGATCAGAAAATACGAGGCGAGCTTCAGCGGCGCGCTCTTCGCCGTCTCGAAGAGATACCGCTTCGGAGGCCTGATGACGTAATTGGCGTTGCCCTGCACGTCCGTTTTCGTGACGGCGTGGCAGGAGAGGCACGACACCCCTTCCTGGAATCCGAGGTCTTCCGTCAGCTTCTCCTTGAAGACGACCTTGGCGCCGGAGAACAGGGAGATCGGATCGTGGCAGCCGCCGCAATAGCGCGTGGACTCCGGGCCGTTCTGCTTTCCCATCTCCTCCTGGACTCTCTGGAAGGCGGGGTCGAGCGCCGACCACCGGTGCGCGGAGACCGACCATTCCGCGTAGATCGCCGCGTGGCAGCCCGCGTCTCCGCAGGACGCCGAGCCCGCGAGCGCCTCGGGGGCGAGCGCGCCGTTCGACTCCGTCCGCGCGAGGCTCGGCGCGAACGGGCGGTTCTGCCCGTAAGGCATGCGGTAGTCCTTCGGAAACCGCCCGGCCGTCTTCGGGCCGTCATAGAAAAGGCTTGCCGGGAAAGCGAGAAGAAGAGCGACCGCGGGGATGCCGACGAGCGCGCCGACGTACCCGCGTCGCGCGGCGGAGAAAACCTCGGGTGTCACCCCCTCCGCCGGAGTCCTCCGGCGGAGGGGCCAGAGATGCGCGAAGAGAAGAACCGCCAGCGCGATCGACGGAACGAGGTGGAGCGTCCGGGAAAGGGGCGGCACGCGGTCCGAGAAGAGGGCGAGGTACGTCACCCAGAGTCCGGTCCCTTCGGCGAGGACGATCGCGCCGAGACCGCAGTAGCCGAGCACCTTCGACGGCGTCAGGGCGTCGGCGCGGTACTCCATGAAATGGCGCCAGAGGTAGAGCCCGACCGGGACGAGCGACAGGAATCCCGCCAGGGTATGGAGCAGGACGGTCCACTCCAGGATGGGCGAGAAGCCGATGAAACGCAGCGGCAGGCCGCTCACAACCAGGTAGACGAGAAGTCCGGCGGCGATTCGCGAGAGAAGGCCGGACCAGCCGGCGGTACGGGTGGCACGGGGCCCCGGAGCGGAACTACTCATGGAGTCAAACCTCACACTCAATTGATCGATGGGATTTCCACGGGATGAACGCCCTCAACGATT
>DATGDV010000086.1:0-5827 GCA_035310685.1 Thermoanaerobaculia bacterium | reverse complement strand
CGTCTCGCGACGCTCCTCCCGCTGGCCTTCGAGTTCGAGGGGCCGAAGTGAAGATCCCGAAGAGACTTGCTGACATGCGGCGGCTGCTGGTGCAGCCGCGAGGGCCGAATTCCTTCTCATATGCGGCGGCTGCTGATGCAGCCGCCGAAAGTTGGAAATATTCTTCCCGAATGACCGATGTCAAGGGCGCGCTTCGCGCGCCGCGCAGCGGTCGAAGACCCTTGACATCGGTCATTCGGGAGATATCGGAAGCAAAAAAGTCCTCTATCACCACGCCCGCATCGAGAGCCTCCTCGATCATTCGCCCGCCCTCGAGGAGCATCTTTTCGTGCGCGTCGACGGCCTTGATCGCCGCAACGATGCGCGGGTTGGCGGGGGAGTCGATGCGCGTCTTCATGGAGCGGCCGAGTGTAGTTCGTTCCTGCAGGGCAGGGTGGAGCCCTGAATCGATATGCTTAAATCCGATCTGAATGAAGCCGTTGCTTCCGGTCGCGGGCGCCGTCGCCGCAAAGGCCACGCCCCTGACCGCCCTCTGGACTTTCCCATCCGTCCTTTTTTCCGCTTTCCTCGTGGCCTGGGGAGCCGAGGCCGCGCAGTTCCTCGTATCACAGGGTCTCGCGCTCGCGATCCTCGCGTGGCTCCAGACGCTTCCCGAGTTCGCGGTGGAAGCCATCATCGCCTGGGAGGCGGGGAAGGACCCCGCGAAGGTGCATCTCGCGATCGCGAATTTCACCGGCTCGATCCGACTGCTCGTCGGCCTCGGCTGGCCGCTCGTGTATTTCGTGGCGGCCTTCTTCGCCCGGAGATCCGGCCGGCGGGAGAAGTGGATCGCGATCGAGTTCGACGACCAGCATGCGATCGAGATCGTGGGCCTGCTTCCGCCGCTGCTCTGGTTCACCGTGGTCTGGTGGAAGGGCACCCTCGGCCTGCTCGACGCGGCGATTCTCACGGCTTGCTACGCCGCCTATCTCGTCGCGCTCCTCAGGGTGGCGCCGCGCGCGGGCGACGTGGAGGAGACGGAAGACCTTCCGGCCGTGTCCCGCTGGGCGCTCGCGCAGGGGCCGCGAAGGCGGGGATGGGCCATCGCCGGCATCTTCCTGGTGGGAGGCTGCGTCCTGGCGGTGTCGGCCCACGCGTTCGTGGAGTCCATGCTCGCGCTCGCGATCTCATTCGGAGTCTCGCAGTTCGTCTTCGTCCAGTGGGTCGCGCCGTTTCTCTCCGAGTTTCCCGAGAAGCTCTCGGCGTTCAACTGGGCGCGCCAGATCACGAAGGCGCCGATGGCGGTGATGAACCTCGTCTCGTCGACGATCAACCAATGGTCTATCCTCTCGGCGCTCATCCCGGTCATCTACTCGATTTCGAAAGGAGGGCCGTCCGCCATCGTCTTCGACCAGCACCAGCGCGTGGAGATCCTCCTGACGATCCTGCAGAGCTTTCTCGGCTGGCTGCTGCTCGTGAACATGGACCTGCGCGCCGGCGAGGCCACGATTCTGTTCCTGTTTTGGTTGGTTCAGTTCGTCTTTCCGGGGACGCGTGAGCCGATGATCGGCGTCTACGCGGGCTGGTCCGGATGGGAGATTGCCATGATCGTGTTCGGAAAACGGAAGCCGCGCGCCTTTCAGGCCGCGTGGAACACCCTGAGGGTCCGGTGAGATTCGCCTCCCGCGCCTCCCGTGTCGCCGGCTCGGCGACGTTCGCCGTCATGAAAGCGGCGGCGGCGCTGCGCGCCAGGGGGATCGACGTCGTGGACTTCGGCCCGGGGGAGCCCGACTTCCCGACCCCGGCGTTCGTGAAACACGCCGCGATCGACGCGATCGAATCGGATTTCACGAAGTATACGGACGCCGCCGGAATTCCGGAGCTGCGCGAGGCGATCGCGCAACTGTACCTCGCGGCTTGGGACGCGCCGTACACGGCCGCCGACGTCGTCGTGACGGCCGGCGGCAAGCAGGCGCTGCACACCGCCTGCCTCGCCCTGTTCGAGGAGGGCGACGACGTCCTCGTGCCGGTGCCCTACTGGGTGTCTTTTCCCGAGATGGTGACGCTCGCGGGAGCCCGATCGGTGTTCGTGACCATGCCCGAAGGCGCCCGGTTCCGCCTGACCGCGGCCGACGTGGCCCGCGCCGCGACGCCCGCGACGCGGGGGCTCATCCTGAACACGCCGAACAATCCGACGGGCGCCGTCATGGAGCCCTCCGAGATCGAGGCGATCGTCCGGCTCGCGGCCTCCCGCGGCTGGACGGTGCTCTTCGACGAGTGCTACGACCGATTCGTGTTCGAAGGGGAGCATTTCTCCGCGGCGTCGCTGGCGCGCGAGTTCCCCGAGACGATCCTCGTGGCCGGGACGCTCTCGAAGACGTACGCGATGACGGGCTGGCGCGTCGGCTACGCGATCGGTCCCAAGCCCCTCATCGACCTCATGGGCCGCGTCGTGAGCCACGCCACGTCGAACGTCTGCTCGATCACGCAGCGCGCCGCCGTCGCGGCGCTGACGAGGCCCGACGAGGCGCAGCCCGCCGTGGATGGCATGCTGGCCGAGTACGCCCGCCGGAGAGAGTTCCTCATCCCGGCCCTGAACGCCCTTCCCGGCGTCACGTGCGCGGCTCCGGGAGGCGCGTTCTACGCGTTTCCGGACGTGTCTGCCCATTACGGGAAGAAGATAGGCGGGCACGAGGTCACGGGCTCACAGAGCTTCGCGAAGGCGCTCCTCGACACCGTCGCCGTGGCGGTGACCCCGGGCATCGCCTTCGGCGAGGACCGCTGTGTGCGGATCTCGTTCGCCACCTCGCGCGCCCGCATCGAAGAAGGGCTCGCCCGCCTCGCGCGAGCTCTCGCGGGCTAACGGTAGCGCACCTCGGCGGTCGTGGACGGCTTGGGAGCACGCTCGAGCATCACTCGGTCGCGGCCGGCTTTCTTGGCGGCATAGAGCGCGGCGTCCGCGCGCGCGACGAGCGATTCGAGCGAGGTCCTCTCGAAAAGGCCCTGATGGACGGCGACGCCGGCGGAGAGCGTGACGCCGACGGGGATCCGGGGAGGCCCGAGGGACGCGACGGCGGCCCGGATCCGTTCCACCGCATGGAGCGCAGCCTCCGCGTCGGCTTCCACGAGGAGCACGATGAACTCCTCGCCGCCGTACCGGCCCGCCGCGTCGATGCCGCGGACGGTCTGCGCGACCGCGCGTGCGACGGCCGTCAGCGCCGCGTCTCCGGCGAGATGCCCGAAGCGGTCGTTGAAGGCCTTGAAGTGGTCGACGTCGAGCATCGCGACCGCGAGGCTCCGGCCCGTGCGACTCGAGCGCGCGAGCTCCGCCAGGGCGCGCTCCTCGAACGCGGCGCGGTTCAGGAGGCCGGTCAGCGGGTCCGTGGTGGCGCGCGTGAAGAGGCGCCGCTCCTGCTCGGCGACGCGCGGAAGCAGGAGCGCCGTGAAGAGCACGAACCCGGCGCCGAGCGGCGAGACGAGGGGCGCGGCGACGATCACCTGCCGCCGCGCGGCGAGCTCGGCGAGAGCCGCGAGGGCGAGCACGCTGGACGCGGCGAACAGGAACGCGCGCGTCTGCCGGCCGCCGCGCGCGAGATCCGCGAGAAACGCGGCTGCCACGAGCGGGAGGCCCAGCGCGAGGCCGGTCTCGACCCGGCGGCGCGCGAGAGGCTCGAAGAGAAACGGCGCGCCGAGAAATGCCGCGACGCCGAGCGCGAGTGCCGCATAGAGGGCGAGGCGCATCCGCGCTCGTACGGCACCGAGAAGCGTGAGCGCGAGGAGCCCGAACGACGCAGCGGTCAGCGCAAGGAGGAGGGTCGCGACCTGCGCGTTCGAAAGCCACATCCTCGCGTGCTCACTTCAGCCAGCGGTCGAACCAGCCGAGCACCCGCAGGACGCGGTCCTTCTTGTCCTCCTCGCGCGTGAGGCCGTGGCCTTCGTCGGGATAGATGACGAGCTGCGTGGGCACGCCGAGCGTCTTCAGAGCGTGCCAGAACTCGTAGCCCTGGGCCGCCGGCACCTCGGCGTCGCGCTCGCCGTGGAGGACCAGCGTCGGGGTCCGGACGTTCTTGATGAACGTGAGGGGCGAGCTCTTCGCGTACACCGCCGGATCGTCGTACACCGAGGCGCCGAAGTAGGGGAGCATCCAGGTGTCGATGCGATTCTGTCCGTAATAGCTCTGCCAGTTCACGATGCCCGCGCCCGCGACCGCAGCGGCGAAGCGATTCGTCTGCGTGACCGTCCACATCGCCATGTAGCCCCCGTAACTCCAGCCGAAAAGGCCGACGCGCTTCGGGTCGACGGGGCGGGTCCTCAGCACTTCGTCGAGGCCGGCGAGGATGTCGCGCAGGTCGCCGCCGCCGAAATCCTTCACGTTCGCGCCCGTGAAAGCTTCGCCCTGTCCGAAGCTGCCGCGCGGATTCGGCAGGAACACGAAATAGCCCCGCGCGAGAAGAGAGCCGACGAGCGGCGTGGGCCACGCATCCCGGTGAGCAGCGGCGGGACCGCCGTGTACGAACACCGCGAGCGGGTGTTTCTTCCGGGCGTCGACGCGCGCGGGCGGCAGGAGCCAGCCCTGGACGGGCTGGCCGTCGCTCGTGACGCGCACGCTCGCGGCCGGACCCCAGTCGGGCCTCACACCCGCGTTCTCTTCCGTGACCCGGACCCACGCGCCGATCGGGCCCGCCCAGACTTCGGGCGGCGCATCGAACGATTCGCGGACCACGGCGGAGCTCGTGCCGTCCCGCGCGAGGGCGAGGCCGAGGCCCGGGCCGCGCGAGAGCGTCTCGTTTCCCGAGAAGAGCGTGCGAGCGGCGCCCGTGACGGGATCGAGGGACACGACGGCGGTCGCCTCCCCGGCGAGCTCGGTCACGAGCATCCGGGACGCGGTGGGCCACGCGAGGGAGCCCGCAGAGGCGCGGCGTCCCGGGGTCAGGTTCCGGGCCTCGCCCCCGGCCGCCGGCACCACGAACACGTCGCCTCCCGTCGCGCCGTGATCGCTCATGAGGCCGTGGATCACGGCCACGGCCGAGCCGTCGGGCGAGAAGACGGGGTTCGCGATCTGAAGAGGCGGCTTCCACAGGAGGCGCGTGGCTCCCGAACCGGCATCCACCGTGAGAAGCTCGGCGCGCCACCAGTTGTCGTCGCCCGAGCCCTTCGCGCCGACCGCCGCGAACGTGCGGCCGTCCGCTGACCAGGCGTACTCGTAGACGTAGAGATCGGGAGGCGAGACGAAGCGAAGGCTCTTCGCCCCGACGTCCACCACGGCGATGCGCTGCTCGTCGATGCGCTCCTCGACGACACCCGAGTCGCGGGCCGCGGGGCCGACCGGCCCCGGCTCCTTCGAGGGATTCTCGACGACGAGGACGGCGAGCGACCGGCCGTCGCGGGACCAGAGCGGCTCCTGGAACACGCCTTTGAGCTTCGTGAGCCGCAGCGCGGACCCGCCTGAAACCGGCGCGATCCAGAGAGCGGCCCCGCCGACATGGGAGACGAACGCGAGCGTCCTGCCGTCGGGTGAAAAGGCGACATTTCCTTCGCGGACGGGCGCGTCGTCCGGCGACGCCGTGATCCGGACGGCCGGAGCGCCGCGACACGCTTCCTGGACGAGGATCCGCGACGCCCGCGGATTTTTCTCGTTTCGGGCCGGCTCGACGCGCGCGACGCGCGAGCCGTCGGGAGAGATCGCCACCGCGAGAATCTCGCGGGTCTTCGTGAGACGCGCATAGAGCGCGTCGAAAGACTCCCCGGCCCCGGCGAACACCGGAGGGGCCGCCAGGAAGCACGAAATCACGGCGAGAGCCGCGATGAAGCGTCGCATCGATCCTCCCCGGACGAATCGATTATCCCC
>DATGDV010000085.1:0-8072 GCA_035310685.1 Thermoanaerobaculia bacterium | reverse complement strand
CCGGGCCCGTCGCGCCGCCAGGACGGAAGGTCGGGCGTCGACGACGTGCAGAGGCCCGTTGCGGTGGTTCGGTCCGCGCGGAGCCCGCGCGCGCGCAGGGCTGCGGCGTTGAAGAGGGCGACGTCGACGAAGGTCCGGTCGCCGCGTCCTCCGCGCACCGCCTCCGCCGGAACGTCGACGCCGCAGTACGCGTCGCGGAGCGCCGCCAGGACCTCGGGGCCGACTTCGTACCGGTCGCGAGAGATCGAGGGGCCGAACGCGGCCCGCAGGTTCTCCGGCTCGACGCCGCCGCCGGCGAGAGCGTCGAGGGCGGCGTCGAGGACGCGCGCGGCGGTGCCCCGCCAGCCGGCGTGGACGGCGGCGATCCAGCCGCTCACCGGATCGGCGAGGACGACCGGAACGCAATCGGCCGAGGCCACCGTGAGGAGGACGTTCGGCCGGCAGGTGAGGACGGCGTCGCCCTCTCCGAGGAGTGCGCTCCGCCGCCTGCACGGCGATTCTTCGAAGGCGAGAACGCGGCTGCCGTGCACCTGGTTCAGGCTGACGATTTCGGCGTCAGGTGCGCCGAGCGATTCCGCCAGGACGCGGCCGGCGATGTCGGGATCGAGCGAGCGTGCCGCCAGCGGGCCTCGTGTGAATCCGGCCGCGAACCCGGAAATGCCGCCGAGAGACAGCATCGCGACCGAGGCGGTCGAAGCGGCGCCGGCCGAAGCGGCGCCGGCCGAAGCGGCGCCCGCCGAAGTCGCGCGCGCCGCAGGCCGCTCATCCACATTGTCATTCTAAGAAATCTCTGTTCTCTTATCCTCCTGATCCTGAATTCCTCTTCTTCCTCTCGATCCTCTCTTTTTCCCCTCTAGAATCCTTCCGACTTGCGCAAAACCCCCACGACCGCCTTGCGCCTCCCGCGCGGGCTGCGCTCACCCTTGGCGATCCAGCGCTTCCTGGACGATCTTCTCTACAACAAGGAAAAGGGCGGCGAGACGGCGCGGTCGCCGCGCCGCGTCCTCGAGACACGCGAAGCGCACTGCTTCGAGGGAGCGCTCCTCGCGGCCGCGGCCCTGCGGCGCCTCGGACACCCGCCGCTCGTCGTTCAGCTGCGCGCCACCGTGCGGGACGACGACCACGTGCTCGCCGTCTTCCGGGAGCGGCGCGGAGCCCGCTGCTGGGGCGCCGTTGCGAAGTCGAACTACTCGGGGCTGCGCTTCCGGTCCCCCGTCTACCGTTCGCTCCGCGAGCTCGTCATGAGCTACTTCGACGCCTATTACAACCTCGAAGGCGAAAAGAGCCTCCGGGCCTTCGGGCGCCCCGTCGACCTCGCACGCTTCGACGCCCGCAACTGGGAGACCGCGGCGGAGAGCCTCTGGGACGTGAGCACGTATCTGGCGACGCGCCGCTTCACGCCGATTCTCACGCGCGCCCAGATCCGCGCGCTCACGCCGATGGACCGGCGCCTTTACGACGCCGGCCTCGTCGGGAGAGTCTCCTGAGAGCGACTCAGAACCGGTACGAGAGCCTCGTATAGACGAAGCGGCCGTTGTAGCCGTAAGGCGAGTTGTTCGGGAAGCGGTTGATGCCGCTGTTGCTGTTCACGAACAGCGTCAGGTCCGGTGTGGTGTCGAAGAGGTTCTGCGCCCCGAACGCCACGCGCAAGACATCCATCGTGTAGGACACCTCCGCGTCCACGAGCCAGGTCGCCCCGAACGTCTGATCCGCGGACGTCCCGGGACCGAAGGGCGCCTCGTTCGTGCCGTTCGCGATCCCGCAATAAGACCCGTACCGCCCGCCCGACAGGACGACTCCGACGGGCCCCTTCGACCAGTCGGAAGTGAGGCGCACGTTGTCTTTCGGCTGGCCGCACTCGAGTCGCCGCACCTCGAGCCGGTCGAAAAGAACCGTCTGGAAGGCGGCGAGCTGGGGAGGCGTGGGCGCGATGTTCGTGACGCTCGTCTCGGCATGCGCCCAGGCGGCCTGCAGGCGAAGGATCCCGTTCGAACCGAGATCGCTGTGGTAGTTCGCGGTCAGGTCGACGCCGTCCGTGCGCGTGTTGATCGCGTTCGTGAAGAACCGGACTCCCGACGCCCCGAAAGGCTGGAGAATCGGGTTCAGCGCGGTGCCCGTGAAGTTGCCGGAGAAGATGATCCGGTCCCTGATCGCGATGTTGAAGTAGTCGGCCGTGAGGTCGAACTGCGACCCCGGAGAGACCACGACCCCTCCGCTGAAGTTGACGGATTTCTCGGGCTCGAGATCCCTGGCGCCGAGAGCGCGTGCGACCGGACTGTCGACGCGCGCCGTGAGGATGTCGAACGGCTGAAAGACGCCGTTGACGTTCAGGAAGTTCGTCGAGACGGTGGAAAAGTATGACTGGCCGAGTGACGGTGCGCGGAACCCCGTGGAGCCCGCCGCGCGGAGCGCGAATGCGGGCGAGACCTCGTAGCGCCCGGTCACCTTGACGTCGGTGGAGTTCCCGAAATCGCTGTAATGCTCGAAGCGGCCTGCCAGGCCGAGCCGGAACGCGTTCGTGACGTTCGCTTCGGCATCCGCGTAGACGCCGATGCTGTTGCGGGAGATGTCGACCTCGTTGGAGGGCCGGAAGCCGGGGAAGACCTGCGCTCCCGGAGGAGCTTTGTTGCCGAACTGATCGGGGACGCCGCCGTCGATGTACGAGTTCGGCTCGCCGGCGATCTGCTGGTAGTTCTCGCGCCGGTACTCGGCGCCGAACGCAATGTTGAGCGGGCCCGCAAGCCCGACCGAGAGCTCGCGCGAGACGTCGAGATTGCCGACGAGCTGCCCGAAGGCGAGAGAACCCGCGTCGAAGACGGTCTGCGTCGAGGTCGGCCCCAGTGAGGTATTGAGGCTGTCACGCACCTCGAAGTCGAACCGGTTGTGGCCGTACTGAAGCGACGCATCCCAGAGAAACTTCCCGACCGCGCCGCGGACGCCCGCCGTCGCCGAGTAGTCCACGACGGTCGGCGTGATTTTCGGCAGGAAGCCGTTGGGGTAGATCTGGGGCCAGTTCTGGGCCTGGAGGGCGCGGCGGAAGTTGCCCGCCGTGTCGGCATAGCGGTAGCTGCCGCCTCCGAAGACGTACGCGCTCGTCGCGCCGTCGTCGCTGATCGGGAATACGCCGTTCAGGAAGCCGATTGCGTCGGTCGTCGCGCCGTCGCCGTAGCGCGTGTCCGGCTGCTGGATCGGGTCGCGCGAGCCCTGCGGACGGGGATCGTCGCCGGCACGATTCGTCGCGTTGCGGCGCCGGAACTCGGCCGTGACGTTCAACGAGCCGCGCCCGAGCGCGAAGCCGTCGTTCAGGTTGACGTCGAGAAGGCCACCGTCGCTGCGCGTCGTCTCGCCCGCCGTGATGGAGACGTCGAGGGGCGAGGGGCCGGACTTGAGGACGAGGTTCAGCACGCCCGCGATCGCGTCCGAGCCGTATTGCGCGGCGGCGCCGTCGCGCAGGACCTCGACGCGGTCGAGCGCCGCGGCGGGAAGCGCATTGAGGTCCACGGCGGCCGAGCCGCGGCCGATCGTGCCGTTGACGTTCACGAGCGCACTGTTGTGGCGGCGTTTGCCGTTCAGGAGCACGAGAAGCTGGTCCGGTCCGAGGGCGCGGATCGTCGCCGGCCGCACGGTGTCGGTGCCGTCGGAGATCGTCGTGCGTGGAAAGTTGAAGGAGGGGGCGAGCTTCTCGATGATCTGCGCCATCTCGCCCGACGGGCTCGCGGCCTCGATCTTGTCCTGCGTGATGACGTCCACGGGGACGGCTTTCTCCACGTCTGCGCCCGCGGCACGGGAGCCGACGGTCACCTGCGCGCTCACGCCCAGCGCCATCGCGAAATCCTGGCTGATCGTGCCCGGAGTGAGGGTCACCTTCACCGATTTCGCCGCGAGCCCCGGGGCGGAGACGCGCAGCTCGACGGTTCGGCCTTTCGCGGCCGACTGCGGCACGTTCAGCGTGTACTTTCCGTCGCGGCCCGTCGTGGCCGAGACGCCCAGCGCGGGAATCGACACCGTCGAGCCTGGATAAGGCTGGCCGTCCTCCTTCGTCGTCACGGTGCCCGTGATGACGGTCGCGGTGGACTGAGCGAAGGCGGCGAACGACGTGAGCAGCAGAAACCCTGCGAGAACCGCGAGGCATCCCCTCATAGCTCCTCCTTGCCGAAAAAAGAAGAACGAAGAGTCGGGCACCCAGATCGGGAAGACGGCTGAACTGTGCGCAATCTGGACCTAAAGGCCGGGTTGGTCAATAGGAGGAATGGCGTTCGCGTAATAGCGCAGGAGCGGCAGCTCGCCGGAAGCCGCCCGGAAAAGCCCCTTCTTGGCGGTCACGAGGTGCCGTTGCAGGAGCGTCCTGAGCCCGAACGCGCGATTCGCGCCATCAATTCCTCCGCGAGCGCCTGCACTCGGCGAGGAGGACGAAGGCCCAGCCCGGGAGAGAGACCGTGCCGTGCATGCTTCGGGGAGCCCGACGATTGTGTCAGAGGGCCCGAGTCGCGGTCTAATCGGCCCATGAGGACTCTCGTCCCCGTGTGCGGCCTGCTGCTGGCCACGGCCATCGGCGCTCGCGCCCAGATCGTCCCGCCGGCTCCGGTGCCGGGCGATGCGACCCTCCGCGACTTCCGCTTCGCGAGCGGCGAGAGCGTTCCCGAGCTGAAGCTGCATTACGTCACGCTCGGCCGAAAGCTCGACGACAGCCGGGGGCGAACGGTGAACGCCGTCCTCGTGCTCCACGGAACCGGCGGCTCGTCGGCCCAGTTCCTGGGGCCGAGATTCGCGGGCATCCTCTTCGGTCCCGGACAGCCTCTCGACGCGTCCCGCACCTTCATCGTGATTCCGGACGGCGTGGGCCACGGCGCCTCGTCCAAGCCGAGCGACGGCCTGAGGGCGAAGTTTCCGCATTACACGTACGACGACATGGTGAAGGCCCAGCACCGGCTCCTCACGGAGAGCCTCGGGGTGAGCCACCTGCGCCTCGTGATCGGCACGTCGATGGGCGGGATGCAGACATGGGTCTGGGGCGAGACCTATCCGGACTTCATGGACGCGCTGATGCCTCTCGCGAGCCTCCCGACCTCCGTCGCGGGTCGGAACCGGATGTGGCGAAAGATGGCGATGGACCTGATTCGTGAAGATCCCGACTGGAAGGGCGGCGACTATGCGGTACAGCCGCGCGGGCTCAGGGGCGCTCTCGCGCTCATGCTCGTCCTCTCGGGAAGCCCTCACGAATGGATGCGGCTGGCACCCGACCGCGCGGCCGCCGACGCCGCCGTCGAGGCGTACTTCGCGGAACGCCTCCCGAAGGCGGACGCGAACGACCTTCTCTTCGCTCTCGACGCCTCGCGAGACTACGATCCGTTTCCGCGCCTGGAGAAGATCCGGGCGCCGCTGCTCGCGCTCAACTTCGCCGACGACGCGATCAATCCGCCCGAGCTCGGCCTCCTCGAAAAGGGGGTCGCGCGCGTGAAGAACGGACAGGCCGTCGTCTTCCCGCTCTCGGAGAAGACTCACGGCCACCAGACGCACACCTGGGCCGATCTGTGGAAGACGTACCTCACCGAGCTGCTCGTCAGGTCGAGGCGGTGAAGGAAGGAGAATCGATGGGAGAGTCCGATCTACGCGCCAGGATCGTCCGCTACCTCGAAACGAGCGTGGAGGGAGACCTCCTTCGAAGCGTCGGAATGATCGCCGACGCCGTCGGGGCCGAGCGCGACCGCGTCCAGGAGGCCGTCCGCGAGCTGGTGAGGAAGGGTGAGGTCTTCGAGCCGATCCCGCGGCGCTACCTCCGTCGCGAGCGCCGCATGAGCGATTCGGTCGGGACGCACACGCCCGAGAGGCGCCACGCGCAAAAATAGGGACGCGCGACGGGAGAACGCGTTGCCCGGGAGACGCCGACGCGGTCGGTTCTCAGCCGCCTGCGCCGAGAGCGCGCGCTACGCGAAAGACTCCTTCGCGGAAGACCTCCGGAGCGGGGAGGAGGCTGACGACGAGAAACGCCTCGAAGGGGAACTCGAAGAAGTAGCCGGGCTGCACGAGAACGTCGTGCGATTCGAGGAGATCGAGAACGAGCTCCTCCTCGGGGCGAACCGCGGGCACCCGCAGGCATGCGGCCCAACCGGCCGGGACGGGCAGCACGGTCACCGCGCCTCCTTCGGGGAAGGCGGCTCTGAGAGTCCGCTCGTTGTCGAGAACACGCGCCCGGATGGCATCGGCCGCGCCGCGCGCGTGCTCGAGAAGCCTGGGAAGGGCGAGCTGCACCGGCGTCGAGACCGAAAGGTAGGCATCCGCGATCCACTCGAGTCGCTCGAGCGCGTCGTCGAGAAGGCCGGCGGGTCCGTTCGCGAAGATCCAGCCGAGCTTGAGCTGCGGAAGGGCGGCGGATTTGGAAAGGCCGCCGAGGGAGAAGACGAGAGCTTCCTCCGCGCCCGGGGCCGAGGCGGCGATCCGCACGTCTCCCGGCCGGTCGGAGTAGCGGAAATCGACGAAGACCTCGTCCGAGATCACGATGAAGCCGCGCTCTTTCGCGAGCGCGAGAAGCGCCGAGAGCTCTCCGCCCGCGAGCGACGTCCCCGTGGGGTTGTTCGGATTCACGAGGACCACGGCGGCAACCCGGCGGCCGGCGGCTTCGATGCGCTGGACTTCGGACTCGACGGCCGCGGCGCGAAACGCGAAGCCATCCTCGCTCCGAAGAGCGTAGCGGTGCAGCGTGAGGCACTCGAGCTCCGTGAGGGCGTCGAGAAGCGGATAGGAGGGCGCCGGTACGAGCACGACGTCGCCCGGATCCCCGGCGAGCTTGAAGAGCCACCCGTAGGCCTCGCTCGAGGAGGCGGTGAGGACGATCTGGCCGGGGGGCACGGGGACGCCATGCACCGCCGCGTAGTAGTTGGCGACCGCGAGGCGTGCTGAGAGGATCCCCTTCGGGTCGGGCGTGTAGACGAGGGCCCGCGCGTCGGCGAGAGCTGCGAGGAGGCGCGCATCCCGCCCCGACGGGACCTCGTCGGAAGAGTCCGCCTCTCCCGGGCGGAGCGCGACGGAAGTCGGGTTCGTCACCGTCAGGTCGAGGAAGGGGCGCTTGCGCTCGGCGAGCGCCCGCGCGACGCGGTTCAGCTCGCGAGGCGCGGGAATCCGGCGCGAGAACACGACGGGACCCTTCTCAGAAGGCCGGAGCGCGGCTCGTCTTGAGCATGTCCATGAGCGGGCTCAGTTCGCGACGGCTCCCACAGTCTTCAGGACCGCCGACCACCGGGCGACCTCACGCTCCACCAGCTTCTGGAGACCCTCGGGCGTCCGGGATGCCCGGTCGGTGAGGTCGGCCCCAAGGTCGAGGAGCCGCTTTTTCGTCATCTCGTCGTCGAGCGCCTTGAGAAGAGCGTCGCTCAGCTTGGCGACGATCTCCTTCGGCGTCCCCTTCGGGGCGAAGATGGCGTTCCAGGCGGTCACCTGGAACTCGGGCAGGCCGGCCTCAGTGGTCGTGGGCACGTCGGGCAGCGCCGGCGAGCGCTGCGGCAAGGCAACCGCGTAGGCCTTGATCGTGCCCGCCTGGATCTGGGGAACGAGGTTCACGATCTGATCGCACATGTAGTCGACCTGGCCCGAGACGAGGTCGTTCAGCGCCGGACCGGTTCCGCGGTAGACCACCCGGGCGGGCTTCGTCCCCAGGATCGAGTTCAGGAGGGAACAGGTCGTGAAAGAGACTGAGCCGACGCCGGCGTGGGCCTCGTTGAGCTTGTCGCCGGAGGCCTTGGCCTGGGCGACGAACTCCTTGAGGTTCTTGGCCGGGAAGTTCTTCCGGGCCACGATCACGATGGGCGTGCCCGCCGCGAGGCCGACCGGGGCGAAATCCTTCGCGGGGTCGTACTTGAGGTTCGGATAGACAGCCGGAGCGGCGCCGTGAGTGCCCATGTGGCCCATCATGATCGTGTAGCCGTCGGGCTCCGACTGCGCGCCACGCGTGATCCCCGTGGTCCCGCCGGCCCCCGCGACGTTCTCGATGACGATCTGCTGGCCCAGAGTTCGGGACATGTGGTCCCCCACGATGCGGGCCACGACGTCGGTGGGGCCGCCGGCCGCGAAGGGGACGA
>DATGDV010000084.1:0-4293 GCA_035310685.1 Thermoanaerobaculia bacterium | reverse complement strand
GAGGGCTTCGTCCTGATCGGCATCCGCACGCGGGGAGTGCCGCTCGCGCGGCGCCTCGCCGGCGAGATCGAGCGCACCGAGCGGGTGCGCATCCCCGTCGGGCTTCTCGACATCACGCTCTATCGCGACGACCTCTCCACGGTCGCGGCTTCGCCTGTCCTGAAGAAGACGGAGATTCCGTTCCCGGTGGAGGGCCGCACGGTCGTCCTGTGCGACGACGTCATCTACACGGGGCGCACGGTGCGCGCCGCGATGGACGCCATCCTCGACTTCGGCCGCCCGCGAAAGATTCTCCTCGCCGTCCTCGTGGACCGCGGCCGCCGGGAGCTGCCGATCGAGGCGCAATTCGTCGGGAAGAGGATCGCGACTTCGGCGACGGAGATCGTCTCCGTCACGTTCCGGGAGACGGATGGCGTCGACGACGTCTGGCTGCTCGACCGCGAGGCCTCGGCAAAGGCGGCGCCACGCTCGCCCGGTCCGGCGACGCGCAAGCGCCCGAAACGGCGCTCGAAGAGACAGGCGGTGCGCACGGCGTGACCACGAAGAGAAGCGAAATCCCGGAGCCCGCCGTCCCGCGCTCGCCGACGTTCTCCCGGAAGGATCTCCTCGACATCGAGTCGATCACCGAGGACGACATCCGGCTCGTCCTCGACACGGCCGAGTCGATGCGCGAGATCAACCAGCGCTCGATCAAGAAGGTTCCGACCCTTCGCGGCAAGCTCGTCGCGAACCTTTTTTTCGAGAATTCCACGCGCACGCGCTTCTCGTTCGAGATCGCCGAACGCCGTCTTTCCGCCGACTCGATCGCTCTGTCGGCCACGGGGACTTCGGTCGCCAAGGGCGAGACGCTCCTCGACACGGGCCGGAACCTCATGGCGATGGCGCCGGACGCGATCGTCATCCGCCACCAGCGCGCGGGAGCGCCGCACCTCCTGGCGCGGCACCTACCGTGCGCGGTCGTCAACGCGGGCGACGGCGCGCACGCGCATCCCACGCAGGCCCTGCTCGACGCCTTCACGATCCGCCGCGCGAAAGGCGCGCTCGCGGGCCTGAGGGTCGCGATCTGCGGCGACATCTCGCACAGCCGTGTCGCGCGCTCGGACGTGTCTCTCCTGACGAAGATGGGGGCGGGCGTCACGCTCTTCGGCCCGGCGACGCTCCTGCCCGTCGAGATCGAGCGCACGGGCGCGCGCGTCGTGACGCGCCTCGAGGAGGCCGTCGAGGGAGCCGACGTCGTCATGATCCTGCGCGTCCAGAAGGAGCGCGGCGGCGGCCTCGGCTTCCCGTCCGACAAGGAGTATTTCGAGCTGTTCGGCCTGACGCCCGAGCGGCGGCGCCTCGCGAAGAAGGACGCGATCGTCATGCATCCGGGCCCGATGAACCGCGGGGTCGAGATCGACTCCGCGATCGCGGACGGGCCGGATTCGGTGATCCTCGACCAGGTGGAAAACGGCGTCGCGGTGCGCATGGCCGTGCTCTATCTCCTGATCGGAGGGAGCGGTGATGATTGAGGCCGTCCTTCTCAGGGGCGGGCGCGTCGTGGACCCGTCGCGCAACCTCGACCAGACGCTCGACGTCCTGCTGCGCGAGGGCGTCGTCGCGAAAGTCGACGAGAAGATCGCGGCAAAGGGGGCCGAGGTCGTGGACGCCGCGGGCCTCGTCGTCGCGCCGGGCTTCGTGGACCTCCACACGCACCTCCGCGAGCCGGGCTTCGAGTACAAGGAGACCGTCGCGACCGGCACGCGCGCCGCGGCGGCGGGAGGGTTCACGACCGTCTGCGCGATGGCGAACACGATGCCTCCGATCGACGACGCGCCGTCCGTGGCCTTCCTCGTCCGGCGCATCCGTGAGACCGCTCTCGTGCGCGTCCACCCGATCGGCGCCGTCTCGAAAGGCCTCCAGGGCGCGACGCTCGCCGAGATCGGCTCCATGAAGGCCGAAGGCATCGTCGCCGTCTCCGACGACGGAAAGCCCGTGGCGAACGGAATGCTCATGAGGCGCGCCCTCGAATACGCCTCGATGTTCGGCCTTCCCGTCGTCGTCCATGAGGAGGACCCCTCCGTGGTGGGCGGCGGCGCCATGAACGAGGGCTGGGCTTCCACCCGCCTCGGCTTGCCGGGCTGGCCGAACGTCGGGGAATCCGCGATGGTCGCGCGCGACGTTCAGCTGGCGGCGCTCACGAAGGCGCGCCTTCACGTCGCCCACGTCTCGACGCGCGAGAGCCTCGACGCGATCCGGGCCGCACGGCGGGCGGGAGTCGCGGTGACGTGCGAAGTCACGCCCCATCACCTCACGCTCACGGACGAGGACGTCGCGCGATCGGGATACGACACGCGCTTCAAGATGAACCCGCCGCTCCGTTCCGAAGCCGACCGCGCGGCCCTCGTCGCCGCGCTCGTGGAGGGGACGATCGACGCCGTCGCGACCGACAACGCGCCTCACCACGAGGACGAGAAAGCCCTCGAGTTCGAGGACGCCGCGTTCGGCGTGACGGGCCTCGAGACGGCCCTGCCGGTCCTCGTCGACGCGCTTCTCGTCCCGCGCGCGATCACGCTCGCGCGCCTCGTGGAGGTGATGTCGACGGCGCCCGCGCGCCTCTTCTCTCTCCCGGGTGGAACGCTCGCGGAGGGGGCGCCCGCCGACGTGGTCCTCTTCTCGACGACGAAATCGACGCACGTGACGCCCGACGGCTTCGCGAGCCTCTCGAAGAACTCGCCGTGGTCCGCGCGCACCCTGCGCGGACGCGTGGAGCGCACGTTCGTGGGCGGGCGCGAGGTCTTCGCGCGCGGCTCTGCGGCGGGAGCGGCGCCGTGAGCGAACCGTATCTGAAGCCCGTGTCCGCGGAGGTCCCGGTCGCCGCCGGGCGGCCGAAACGGGTCGTCCTCGTGGACGAGTCCCCGCTCTACGCGGAGTCCTGGCGGGCGGTGCTCGCGTGCCGCTACGGGCCGGCCGTCTCCTTCGAGTTCTACCGGGATCCGATCGCGGCGCTCGACGCGCTCGGCCCGGACGTCAGCCTTCTCCTCATCGACCTCGAGCTGCCGCTCTTCGGCGGGCGGAAGATGTTCGAGCTCGCGAAGGACCGCGGTGTCGCCTGTCGGCGGATCGTGATCCTCTCGAGCCGGCCCGCCGAGGACCTCCATCAGCTGTTTCCCGAGGGGTGCTGTCTCGCGGTCATCAACAAGACCGAGCCGAACCAGCAGGACGCCTTCCTCATGATCCTCGACTCGATCGTGAAGCGGCATTAGCCGTCGCGCCGTCAGCGCGGCGGTGGCGGCGGCTGGACGAGCTCGGGGACGGCGGCGACGGCCGCGGGATCCGGCGGTTTCACGTCGAGAATTTCGGCGAGGAACGCGAGGCGGTCGTTTCGCGCCTTCGCATTCAGAGCGTGCGGTGCCTCGTACAGCTTGAAACGCTTCGGCTCGCTCACATTCGCCGCGTATGCCTTTGCTCGCGCGGGCGTCAGGAAGTCCTCCCGGGTCGCGTACTGCAGGAAGACCGTCGCGGGCGCGGCGCGCGCGACGTAGGGGCCGGGATCCGCCCACGCGTGCGTCGCAGCGAACGGATCCCACTTCGCGTGGCCGATCTTCTCGATGTACTTGCGGTACTCGTCGGACCGGAAGTCGACCTGGTCCGAGAGTGCGCCCGCCATCAGGACATACGCCTTGAAGCGCCGGTCGACGCCCGCGAGGATCGCCCCGACCGCCGCGTTGTAGCTGTGGCCGACGAATGCGAGGCGGCGCGAGTCGACCTCAGGCCGTGCGAGGAGGAGGTCGGCGCCGCGCCGCATGTCCACGACCTGCTGGACGAGATCGTCGAACTGCTTCTCGTTGAGCGGCGTGCGGTCGGGGACGTAGCCCGGGCGCGCCACGGGCCCGTCCGTCAGGAGGGAGACGACGCCGGAGCGCGCGAGGAGAATGGCCTCGTCGAGGAACTGGCGCCGGCTCTTCATCGGAGAGTTCTCCCAGTACCAGTGGCCCCAGAGGACCGCGGCGAAGGGGCCGCTTCCCGGCGGGACGACGAGATATGCCGAAACGCGCCCGCCCTTCGGGCTCGCGTACGTGAGGTCCTGGATCACGACCTGGCCGCGCTTCTCGGCGCCTTTCGTGATGACGTCGAGGGGAGCCTTCGGGTCGTAGGCGAAGTGTGACTCGGGCGGAGGCGGAGTACCGGCGGCGGCGAGGAGAAGGGCGAGTGCGAGCGCAAGGGGTGCCAGAGATCCGTTCATCGCTCCTTCCCCGTGATGAGCCGCGCCGAGCGGTTCCACGTCACGTAGTTCCACGACCACTGGACGAG
>DATGDV010000083.1:0-3944 GCA_035310685.1 Thermoanaerobaculia bacterium | reverse complement strand
TTGTGCGTCTGAATCAGGCCGACGACGACTTTCCGAGGCATTCAGTTCCTCCAAGGCTCGGAGCGCTTTCGCGCGCGCCGGCGCATCTCCCGCTCTTCACACTCGAAGAAATTCTCCTTCGCTCTCCTCAAAACCAGCGCTCGATGACGACCTTCTGGTCCGTGTAGAAGACGACGCTGTCGCGGCCGGTCGCCTTGACGTCGCCGAAGAAGCTCTCCTTCGAGCCGCCGAACGGGAAGAACGCCATCGGCGCCGCGACGCCCACATTCACGCCGACCATCGCGGGAGGCGCCTGCAGCGCGAAGTCGCGCGCGGCCTTGCCGCTCGTCGTGAAGATCGACGTCGTGTTCGCCTGCGGGTGGGCGTGGAGGAGCTCGAGCGCGGCGGCCGTGTCCGGCACGTTCACGAGCGACAGCACGGGCCCGAAGATCTCGTCGCGCCCGATGGAAGACTTCGGGTTCACCTTGTCGAACACGGTGGGTCCGAGGAAGAAGCCTTTCTCGCGGCCCTTGACGGTGTGACCGCGCCCGTCGAGGAGAAGGTCGGCTCCCTCGGCGACGCCCTTCTCGATGTAGGACACGATGCGCTGCCGCGCGCTCTCGCGGATGACGGGGCCCATCGAGACGCCGGCCTCGGCGCCGTCGCCCACGCGGATGGACTTCGCCGCCGCGACGATGCGTTCCCTGATTTCCGGATGTGATTTCCCGATCGTCACGACGATCGAGCCCGCGAGGCAGCGCTCGCCCGCGCACCCGTAGCAGGACTCGGAGACGACGCCGATGGACTTGTCGAGGTTCGCGTCGGGCATCACGACGATGAAGTTCTTCGCGCCGCCGAGGGCCTGCACCCGCTTTCCGGCGTGCGTTCCCGTGCGGTAGACGTGCCTGGCGACGGGGGTCGAGCCCACGAAGGACACGCCCTTCACGTCGGGATGCTCGCAAAGGCCGTTCACGACGTCGACGCTGCCGTTCACGATGTTCACGACTCCGGGAGGAAGGCAGCCCTCGAGGAGCTCGTGGATGCGCTTCTGCGAGAGCGGAACGAGCTCCGACGGTTTCAGGACGAACGTGTTTCCCGTCGCGACCGCGAACGGCAGGAACCAGAGCGGAACCATGGCGGGGAAGTTGAACGGCGCGATCGCTCCGAAGACGCCGAGAGGCTGACGGTGGACGTCGCAGTCGATGCCGCGCGCGATGTCTTCGAGCCCGGCGCCCATCATGAGCGAGGGCATGCCGCACGCGACCTCCACGCACTCGATGCCGCGCCGCACCGAGCCGCGCGACTCGTCCAGCGTCTTGCCGTGCTCGGTCGTCACGATCCGGGCCAGCTCCTCGAAGTGCTCCTCGAGGCGGTTCTTGAAGGCGAACATCGTCCGGGCGCGCTCGACGACGGGAGTCGCGCGCCAGGCCGGGAACGCGGCCTTCGCGGCCGCGACGGCGGCGTCCACGTCGCCCCGGGTCGAGAGCGGCGTCTTCGCGATCACGGCGCCCGTGGCGGGGTTGAAGACGTCGACGGTGCCCGTGGCGCGCGCGTCGACCCACATTCCCCCGATGAAGTTCGAGAGGACCGGGACGTGGGCCGCGTGTGAACCGGACGACGGCGCCCCATGGGCGCCGGACGTGGTCGCGGTGGGGGCCGAAGAAGCCATGCGACACCTCCAGAGGAGACGCGATTCTATGCCCGGGAGGCGGCAGGCCCCGACGGTCGTCAGATCGCGAGCAGCGCCTGGACCCGGTCGAGAATCCTCCCGGCGACCTCGGCCTTCGAGAGGAGCGGCAGCTCCTCGGTTCCGGACGCGTCGATCAGCGTGACGCGATTCGATTCGGAGCCGAACCCCGAGTCCTTTCGCGTGACGTCGTTCGCGACGACGAGCGAGAGGTGCTTGTCCTCGAGCTTCTTCCTCGCGTTCGCCACGAGGTCGTCCGTTTCGGCGGCGAATCCCACGACGCACGTCGGACGTCCGCTCTTCGCGCGGGCTTCGGCGACGGCCGAGAGGATGTCGGTCGTGCGCTCGAGCCGGAGCACCGGAGGACCGGCTTCCTTCTTGACCTTTTGAGCCGCGGGGCGTGCGGGGCGGAAGTCCGCGACCGCCGCCGCCATGAGAAGAGCGTCGGCGCCGGCAACGGCCTCGAGGGCGGAGCGCGCCATCTCGTCCGCGGTTCCGACGTCGATCCGCACCGCGCCCGCCGGCGTCGGGAGAGGACATGGCGCGGCCACGAGCGTCACGTCCGCGCCCCGGTCGAGAGCGGCCTGAGCCAGCGCGAAGCCCTGCTTGCCGGACGAGCGGTTCGCGAGGACACGCACCGGATCGACGGGCTCTTCCGTGCCTCCAGCCGTCACGACGACGCGGCGTCCCGAAAGCGGGCCGTTCCGGCCGACGGCGCGCCGGACGAACCCGAGGATCTCCTCCGGCTCGAGCATGCGGCCGCGGCCCGCGAGGCCCGACGCCATCCGCCCCTCGGCGGGCCCGATCACGCTGGCGCCGCGCGCGCGAAGGATCGCCAGGTTCGCCTGGACGGCCGGATGCCCGAACATGCCGGCGTCCATCGCGGGGGCGACGAGGAGCGGGCAACGCGCCGCGAGCGCCGTCACGGTGAGGAGGTCGTCGGCGAGCCCGTGCGCGAGCTTTGCGAGGACGTCGGCAGTGGCCGGCGCGACGAGGAGGAGGTCCGCCCCTTCGGCGAGGCCGACGTGCAGGACGTGCGCTTCCGCGCCCCAGAGATCCGCGTTTGCGGGGCGGCCCGTGAGGGACTGGAACGTCAGGGGAGTGACGAATCGCGCCGCGGCCGCCGTCAGGATCGCGTCCACGTGCGCGCCGGCCTGCGTGAGCCGGCTCGCGAGATCGGCCGCCTTGTACGCGGCAATGGAGCCGCTGACGCCGAGGAGGATTCTCTTTCCGCGGAGGACCGGGATCGCGTCCATCAGTCGCCCGCGTTCATTTCGTGGACGAGGCGCAGGCCGTCCAGCGTCAGCCACGGCGCCACGATGTCGATGACCGTCGTCTCCTTCGCGACCGTCTCGGCGAGGCCGCCCGTGGCGATCACCTTCATCGCCGGCCCGAGCTCTTTCCGGAAGCGCGCCACCATCCCTTCCACGAGGCTCACGTACCCGAACAGCAGGCCAGACTGGATGGAGTGCACCGTGTTCTTTCCGATCGCGGCCGGGGGCCGCACGAGGTCCACTCGCGGGAGCTTCGCGGCGCGCTGGAACAGGGCGTCCGCCGCGATGCCGATGCCGGGCGCGATGGCGCCGCCCAGGTAGTCGCCCTCGGCGGAGATCGCGTCGAACGTCGTGGCCGTGCCGAAGTCGACGCAGCACGCGGGGCCGCCGTAGAGATGGCGGATGGCGGCGGCGTCGACGACGCGGTCCGCGCCGACCTGCTTCGGATCGTCGTACCGGATGCGCACGCCCGTCTTCACGCCGGCGTCCACGACGAGCGGCGTCCGGCCGAGATACCGCTTCGCGGCCTCCTCGAGGACGCCCGTCAGCGGAGGGACGACCGACGCCATGACGACCGCGTCGACGGCCTCGACCTCGAAGCCCGCGTGCTGGAGCAGCTCGTCGAGCAGCATTCCGTACTCGTCCGCCGTGCGGTTGTGGACAGTCGCGAGGCGCCACCTCGGGCCCGGCTCGAGCCCGTCGTAGAGGCCGAGCGTGATGTTGCTGTTTCCTATGTCGATGGCGAGGAGCATCAGGTTCCTCCGAGGACCACGTTGTCGATGAGCCGCGTCTTTCCGATGCGCGCGGCGAGGGACACGAGCGCGGCACCTTCGACGCGTCCGAGCTCGACCAGCGTCGAGGCGTCGGCGACGGAAACGTAGTCCGCGACGACGAGGGGCTCGGTTGCCAGAGTCTCCGTCAGGATCGTCCGCAGCCGGCCGGCGTCGCGCTCGCCGGATTCGTATGCGGCCCGCGCGGCCTCGAGGGCGCGGTGGAGCACGGGC
>DATGDV010000082.1:0-3790 GCA_035310685.1 Thermoanaerobaculia bacterium | reverse complement strand
CGCAGGTTGTTGCCGTAGTCGAACGTGACGGCGCCCCGGGACTTGAGCGCGAGCATCGCCCGCACGTGGGCTCCCATCGAGGCGACCGCGCGGCGGCGGTAAGCCTCGGGGTCGGCCGATCGCAGGCGGAGCGCGTCCTCGTACGGGAGGCCGTGCGGAACATAGCCGTTCAGCTCGTCGTGGGCGGACGTCTGGTCCGTGAGGAGATCCGGAACGAGGCCCCGGGCGAGGAGCCGTTCGAGAAGATCCACGGCGTTCGCGAGCACGCCGAAAGACCTGGCCTCCCGGCGGTCCCGCGCCGCGAGCGCCCGGTCGATTCCCGCGTCGAGGTCGTCGACGCGCTCGTCGAGGTAGCGCGTCGCGAGCCGTTTCCCGATGCGGGCCCCGTCCACCTCCGCGACGAGCGCGGTCCCGCCGCACATCGTCGCGGCCAGCGGCTGAGCCCCGCCCATCCCGCCGAGGCCGGCCGTGACGACGAGGCGTCCCGCGAGCGAGCCGTCGGGCGACGCCAGGTCGCGGCGTGCGGCCTCGGCGAACGTCTCGTACGTGCCCTGCAGGATCCCCTGCGTGCCGATGTAGATCCACGAGCCCGCCGTCATCTGGCCGTACATCGTCAGGCCGAGAGCCTCGAGACGCCGGAACTCTTCCCAGGTCGCCCAGCGCGGCACGAGGTTGGAGTTCGCGATGAGGACGCGCGGAGCGTCCGCGTGGGTGCGGAACACGCCTACCGGCTTCCCCGACTGGACGAGGAGAGTTTCGTCGTCGCCGAGGCGGCGCAGCTCCTCGAGGATCGCCGCGAGGCACGCGGGGTTCCGGGCGGCCTTTCCCGACCCGCCGTAGACGACGAGGTCCTCGCGGCGCTCGGCGACCTCGGGGTCAAGGTTGTTCAGGAGCATCCGGTAGGGGGCCTCCGTGAGCCACGAGCGGCAGTTGAGAGAGGTCCCCCTCGGAAGCGCCGGCGGTGAGAAGCTGGCGGGGGCCGCGGTGCCTTTCATTCCCGGCATGTTAGCCGGGCGCGCCCGTGACGCGGTGCGTCAGAATTACCCTTGACAGGGATTACGCGGCGCGTTATATTGCCCACCATGAGCGATCCGCGCCGAATCGTCCGCTACCGCAACCGGAAGCTCTACGAGGCCCGCGAGCGCCGTTTCGTGACTCTGAGCGACCTCGCAAAGGCGGTCGCCCGCGGGGACCGCGTGGAAGTCGTCGCCGCGGACACGGGCGAGGACATCACGGTGAAGACCCTTTCCCGCGCCCTCGTGTCCGGACGCACACCCGTCGTCGCCTCGGCCGACACGTTGACCCGGCTCCTTCGCGCGGGGAGCGACGCGGCTGAGACCGTCGCGGAAGCGGTCGAACGCGTCGGCGGGACCCGCGTCGCGGAGCAGCTCCGCCGGGCCTCGCGCCCCGAGCGGCTCGGCAGGACGCTGGCCCCGATCACCCGCCGGATCGAGGACGCCCGGCAGGACGTGGAGAAGATCGTCGGAGGGCTCGTGGAGAAGGGTCGGCTCACGTGGGAAGAGGGAACGCGCCTGCGCGAGGACGTCGGGCTCGTCTTCCGCGAGAGCCTCTCCGACGTCGTCGGCAGCGTCCGTGACATCGCGAGCCGGCTGACCCCGGGCACCCAGCCGGGCCTCGCGAAGGAGATCGACGATCTGAAGACGCGCCTCGCCCAGCTCGAGTCCCTCGCGAACAGCGCCTTTCCCCCGAAGTCCCCGAACGAGCCGCTCCCGCGTCGCGCCGCGGCGCCAGCTCGCAAGCATCCGGAGAACAACCGGTACAAGAAAAGGAGAACCGTATGAAACCCACCGCACGCAAGACCTCTCCGAAGGTCCCCTTCAACGTCCCGGCGCCCGTCGAACAGGTCCTGAAGACCGCGGGTCACCAGTTCGACGCGCTGAGCGTGAAGGCGAAGAACGTCGCCGTCCAGACCGAAAAGAAGGTCAAGGTCGCGGCCCGCGATCTCAAGAAGACGGGCGAGTCGCTCGCGAAGGATCCCCGCGCGTTCGTGGAGGATGTCATGGAGTCGGGCCGCGACTTCGGCCAGATGCTTCGCAAGAACGCCGGAAAGGTCGGCGACGACGTCCAGGAGCGCGTTCAGAAAGTCGGCGCCGAGGCGGCCCGTCGCGCCGAGGGCGTCGCGAAGAACGTGAGCGAGACCGTCGGCATGGCCGTCGAGAGGGGCCTCCACAGCCTGAACGTTCCGACGCGCAAGGAGCTTCGTTCGCTCTCCGCCAAGGTGGACGGCCTCGGCAGGAAGATCGACGCGTTGAGGAGCCGCAGGCCGGCACGCGCAACGCGGCGCGCCCGGTAAGGCGGAGAAGAATCGGATAGACTGCCAGGCGCCGCCCGACACGCGGCGCTTTTTTCATTACGAAAGCAAGATGGCCGGCCATAGGCAGACGCCCGGGACCGAGACGCTCGGGAGAGATCCGTCCGAGCAGACCTTCCGGCCGTTTCCGTCGCCCATCCGCAAGCGCCTCGGGATCGTGTGCGCGGGCGGAGGCGTCACGGGCGCGATCTACGAGATCGGCGCCCTCGCGGCGCTCGAGGACCGGCTCGAGAACGTCTCGATCACGGATTTCGACGTCTTCGTCGGCGTCTCGGCAGGGGCCTACATCGCGGCGCTCCTCGCGAACGGCGTCACGCCCGGCGTGCTCTTCCGGAACGTGACGCGCTCGGCCGGCACGCGCACCGACATCGACGACCTCGCGCTCTTCGGCCTGAATCTCGGCGAGATCGCGACGCGGCTGGCCACCGCTCCCTTCACGGTCCTCGATGCCGCTTGGGATTTCTACAAGAACCGGCGCGAGACGACGCTGACGGACCTCGTGCAGGCCCTCGGGCAGCTCCTGCCCTCGGGGGTGTTCCACAACCAGGGGCTCGAGGCCTGGCTGCAGAAGTGGCTGAACCAGGGGGGCCGAACGAACGAGTTCCGACGCCTGAAAAAGACGCTCCGCATCGTCGCCGTCGACCTCGACACGGGAGAGACGGCGAGGTTCGGCGCCCCGGGGCTCGAGGACGTGCCGATCTCGAAGGCGGTCGCGGCCTCGTGCGCGATTCCGGGCATCTACCGTCCGGTCCGCATCGACGGCACGGACTACATCGACGGCGGCGTCCGCAAGACGGCGCACATCTCTCTCGCGCTCCGCGAGCGCTGCGGCCTCACGATCTGCATCAACCCGCTCGTCCCCGTCCGCTTCAATCATCTCGAGGGCTCGGTGAAGCGCCTCGGCGGCGACGAGGCGGGCCCCCTGCGCAGCCGCGGCCTCGCGACGATCCTCGACCAGGTCTTCCGCGTGACGCTCCACTCGCGCCTGCGCTACGGCCTGACGCGTTACCGGCGCGAGGCTCCCGAGGCCGACGTCCTCGTCTTCGAGCCGAAGCCCGAGGACCTGCCGCGCTTCATGCGCAACATCATGCGCACGTCGGGGCGGATCCGGATCGCCGAGTACGCCTACCGCTCGACGATGGCGCTCCTCGACTCGGACTTCAGGAAGTTCCAGCGCGTCTTCGCGAAGCACGGCGTCATCCTGCGCCCCGCCTGCGCGCGCGACCTCTCGCGCGTGAAGCTTCACGCGGACCGGTCGAGCGGCAGCACCTCGACGCGCCTCGCGGCCTCCCTCGCGGCCCTCGAAGCGGACCTGGAGCGCTGGAACCTCAGCGCTGGAACGCGTACGAGATCTTGAGGAAGAGGTCGCGCCCGGATCTCAGGAGCTGCGCGTTCGCCGAAAGGACGCGGTTGTCGCCGTAGCCGATGTACAGGACCGACTGCCAGTTGAGCTGGTAG
>DATGDV010000081.1:0-1922 GCA_035310685.1 Thermoanaerobaculia bacterium | reverse complement strand
GGGGCCGGCGGAGGCCCTCGCCGCCATCACCCAGCCCGCCGCCCTCGCCGCGATGCGCCTCACGCTCCTCACCGCCGCGATCACGGTGCCTCTGCATCTCGTCTTCGGCGTGGTCGCCGCCTGGCTCGTCGCGAAGTTCCGATTCCGCGGAAAGGGCCTCCTCGTCTCTCTCATCGACCTTCCGCTCGCGGTTTCACCGGTCATCGCTGGCCTCGCGTTCGTCCTGCTGTTCGGGCGGCAGGGATTCCTCGGGGGGGTCCTCGAGTCGCACGACTGGAAAGTCATCTTCGCGGTCCCGGGGATCGTCCTCGCCACGGTCTTCGTCACGTTCCCGTTCGTCGTCCGCGAGGTGCTGGCGGTGCTCGAGGCGCAGGGCAGCGATGAGGAGGAGGCCGCCCTGACGCTCGGAGCCAGCGGCTGGCAGACGTTCTTTCGCGTCACGCTCCCCAAGGCGCGCTGGGGTCTGCTCTACGGCGCCGTGCTGTGCAACGCGCGCGCGATGGGAGAGTTCGGCGCCGTGTCGGTGGTGTCCGGCCACATCCGCGGCGTGACGAACACGCTGCCGCTCCACGTCGAGATCCTGTACAACGAGTACGACCTCACCGGCGCGTTCGCCGTGGCGTCCCTGCTCACCCTGCTTGCCCTCGTCACGCTCGCGGCGCGGAAGCTGGAGGAAGCGCGCGTGAAATCGGCATGAGCGTCGTCGTGACGGATCTCAAGCGCCGCTTCACCCCGGACGGGCCTCCGGCCGTCGCGGGTGTCTCGTTCACCGCGCCCACGGGCGCGATCACGGGAATCCTGGGCCCGTCCGGAGCCGGGAAGTCGACGGTGCTCCGGCTGATCGCGGGGCTCGAAGAGCCGGACGCGGGCCGCGTTCTCCTGCACGGCGAGGACGTGACGCACGTGCCGGTCCAGAAGCGGGGAGTCGGCTTCGTGTTCCAGGGCTATGCGCTTTTTGGACACCTTTCGGTGCGGGAAAACGTCCTCTTCGGCCTCCGCGTGCGTCGTGTTCCGCGCCGGGAGGCCGAAAGGCGCGCGGACGACCTCCTCCACCGCGTTCAGCTCGACGGCTTCGGAAACCGCCGCCCCCCGGAGCTCTCGGGCGGCCAGCGGCAGCGCGTGGCGTTCGCGCGGGCTCTCGCCGTGAACCCGCGCGTCCTCCTTCTCGACGAGCCCTTCGGCGCCCTCGACGCGGGGGTCCGCCTCGAGCTCGGCGAGTGGCTGTTGAGGCTTCACGACGAGACGGGCCTGACGACGCTCCTCGTCACGCATGACCAGCCGGAGGCTTTCGCGCTCGCCGAGCACCTCGTCGTGCTGCTCGACGGGAAGGTCGCGCAGGCGGGCACGCCGGCCGAGCTGCGCGCCCGTCCGGCGGACGGCCGGCTCGAGGCTTTCCTCAGGGTCGTCTCGCGCGGGCCGCGGCCGCAAGCGGCCGGGCGATGAGGGTTCGTGGCCCTGGCGCCGGCTTCAGGTCGGAAGCTCGCTGATCTCCGCCGAGTCGGCGATCTCGATGCACCCCCTCACGCTCATCGCCGCAGGGCATCGCGTGATATACGTCTCGAGCGCCCGCCGCGCGTCGTCGGCCTTTCCCGGAGGGACGGAAAGCTTGTAGGCGACCCGGATCCGCGTGATCCTCAGGACGCCGTCGACGTCCTCGATGTCCCCCTCGGCCTCCGCGCGATAGCGGTCCGCGAACGTGGGAATCTTGCTGCCGGCCAGCACCGTGGCCAGTGTCCCCATCATTCAACCGGCGACGGCGCCGATGATGTGGTCCAGAGTCGCGGCGTGCTCCTTCTCGGGCTCGACCTTGTAGAAATTCTTGATCCCGCCGTGGACCCCGTAATAGACGGGCTCGGAGAACCCCTCGATCAGCGCCTTTCGGGTCGGTCCCTTCTCCCGCGTGATGTGGATGCGGGACGTGT
>DATGDV010000080.1:0-3992 GCA_035310685.1 Thermoanaerobaculia bacterium | reverse complement strand
CGCGCGCGGGAGATCCCGGTCTCCTCGATCAAGTCGATGCTCGGCCACTGCTTGTGCTCGGCGGGCGCCATCGAGGCGGTCGCGACCGTCCGCACGATCGAGACCGGCCTCGTGCCGCCCACGATCCACTGGGAGGTTCCGGACCCCGAATGCGATCTCGACATCGTCCCGAACGCGGCTCGAGAGGCGCGCGTGAAGATCGCGCTCTCGAACTCCTTTGCGTTCGGCGGAAACTCGACGGTCGTCGCGTTCGGGCAGTTCGAAGGGGGGCTCTAAGCCCTTACTTCTCGGCGGCCTTCACGATCTCGTCCGCCGTCATCGGACCCAGCGCGAACGTGTCGCTGTGCGTGCCCATGAACTGCCGGAACTCGAACGCTGCCTTGAGGCCCGTCGAGAGCCCCTTTTGCTTCGCGATCGCATCGGTCTTCTTCTCGACCTCCGCCTGCTTCGCGGGCTCCAGCTCGGGCGTGATCGCCACGAAGTCCCAGCTCGCGCCGTCCCGATGCACGTACCACTGCGTGGCCGGACCTCCGGCCTCCTTCGTGACCGCTTCCTGGCGCACCATCCACTTCAGGAACTCGAGGTGCTTTCCGGCCGATACCTGATACATCGACACGATGTTCCGTCCCGGCTTCTTGTCCTGAGCGAGGGCCGCCGAGGACCAGCCGGACACGCCGAGAAGACAAACGACGATCGAGAGACTCGAGAGCACACGCTTCATGGGCATCTCCTTTTTTCCGCTTTCGCGGGACGCTTTAGGCGGGGCCACCATGTCTTGACCGTGACCCTCTGTCAACCGTGAAACGAAGACCATGGGGCCGTGTACGATCCCCTCGATGCGCGTGCCCGTCATCACCGGTGAGTCCGCGGTGACCGGGCTCGGCCGGACTCTCGCCGAGACGCGCGCCGCGCTCGCCGCCGGGCGCACGGCCGTCGGCCCGGTCGAGGACGACGGGGCCCCGTCTCCCGCCGACCGGTCTCCCGCGGCGCGCATCGGCGCGTTCACGACCGAGCCGGAGCTGCCGAAAAGCAAGGCTCGCCGCCTCGATCGCGGCAGCCAGTACGCCGTCGTCGCCGTGAAGCAGGCGCTGGCCGATGCCGGCTACTCGCTTGCGGGCCGCAAGGAGCGGACCGGCATTCTCCTCGGCACCGGCTCGGCCGGCGCCGGCCCTCTCACGGAGTTCGAACGGCAGATGGCCGTCGAATCGCCCGAGGCCGCCTCGCCGTTCCTCTTCCCGAACACGGTGTCGAACGCTCCGGCCTCGCAGGCCGCGATCGAGGTCGGCATCCAGGGCCCGAACGTGACCATCACCCAGAAGGACCCGGCCGCGCTGAACGCGCTCTTCTACGCGCGGATGCTTCTCGCGGACGGGCGCGCCGATGCTCTCCTCGTGGGCGCCGCCGACGAGTGGAACCTCGTCTACCACCGCGCCTACGAGCGCGTGCACGCCACGCGCACCCAGAGGCGCCCCGGGTTCGTCCTCGGCGAGGGTGCGGCCGTGGTCCTCGTCGAGGACGAAACGGCGGCCTGCGCCCGCGGAGCCCGGATCGACGCGCGGATCGCGGGCCTCGCCTCGCGCGGCGCCGCTGTCTCGCCCCAGAAGCGGCGCGCCGACCCGGCGGTCCTCGCCGCCGCGATCCGTGAGGCCCTCGGCGAGGCCGGCCTCTCGCCTTCCGGCATCGGCCTCGTCCACCTTTCGCGGAACGGATCGCCCTTCACCGACGACGCCGAAAGCGCCGCGCTCGCGCAGGTCTTCGGCGCGAAGCTGCCGCGCCTCTCGGCCGTCAAGGACAGCCTCGGGGAGAACCCCGCGATCGGCGCGGTCCAGATCGCCCTCGCGGCGGCCGAGCTGCGCGCCGATCCCGGAGTGGGCGCGATCCTGATCGACGCGTTCGGCGCGGGGGGCAACGTCCTCGCGGCGGTCCTCACGGCGCCATGACGAGGCGCGCGTTCACGACCTCTTTCGAGGTCCGGTTTCCCGAGGTGGACTCGTACGGTGTCGTCTGGCACGGCCACTACGTGCAGTATTTCGAGGTTGCGCGCAACGCGCTCTGCGCGGCGTTCGGGCTCACGCCCGCAGACGCGCTCGCCCACGGCTACAAGGTCCCGATCACGAAGGTCGAGCTGAACCTCAAGCGGCCGGCGAAGCTGGACGACCGGCTGGAGGTCTCCGCCGTCCTCACGCCGTCCGAGACGGCGAAGCTCGCGATGGAATACGAGATCCGCCGCCTGCCCGAGCGCACCCTCCTCGCGACCGGCACGACGGAGCAGGTGATCCTGAATCCCCGGGGCGAGCTGCTGCTGACGCTTCCTTCGCCGGTGAAGACGCTCGTGGAGCGCGTCCTCGCGTTTCAGCGCGGCGAGGCGGATCCGGACCCGGCCAAGATCCTCCCGACGCGCCAGGAGACCGTCTGACTAATCCTCGCCAACGAACAGGCGTTCTTCGATCGGTGAAGGGGGCAAGGGGGAAACACGACCGTGTTTCCCCCATGATCTACAGCTGCTAGCGCGCTTTCCCGGGCGCGTGCGAAGTACGCGGCGCGCTAGCGTCAGCGTCCCTTCGGAAACGTCGCCACCGCCCGCGTCGGCTCGCCGGGGGACGAGGAGAGCGTCAGTGTCCCGCCGTGGGCACGCACGATCCGGTCGGCGATCGGGAGGCCGAGGCCCGTGCCCGCCGGCTTCGTGGACACGAAGAGCTTGAAGAGATCGGCCTTCTTCGCCTGCGGAACGCCCGGCCCGCGGTCGGCGATCGTGAGGCGCCAGAAGCTTCCTGCGTCTTCGACGCGCACGTCCACCTCGCGCGCCGCGGCCCCTTCCGCCTCCACGGCATCGAGCGCGTTGCCGACGAGGTTGAGGACCACCTGCCGCACGCGCGCAGGATCGAGGAGCGCGGGGGCGCCCCCCGGCCGGGGTGAGAACGTCAACCGGATGTGGCGACGCGCGGCTTCGGGCTCCAGGAACGAGACCGCCTCGCGGGCGGACTCGTTCAGGTCCGCGGGGACCGGACTCAGCGGCGCCGGGCGCGCGTACGAGAGAAAGTCCGTGAGCAGCCGCGCGAGCCTACTCGTCTCGACGCGCGCCGCCTGGGCGAGCTCCGCGGCCGAGGCGGCGGCAGGGCCGATCTTCCGGGCCGCGGACGGGTGCACGAGCTTCTCCTCGAGGAGCTCGAGGTTGAGGCCCATCGCGTTGAGGGGATTCCGGATCTCGTGTGCGAGGCCCGCCGCCACCTCGCCGAGCTCGGCGCGCCGCTCGGCCTCGAGCCGCGCCTCTTCCACGCGTCGCGTGCGGCGATAGAGAAGGATCACCGCCGCCGACGCGGCGAGAATCCCCAGAAACGACACGACCGCCGCCGCGGCCGTCCTGAGATACAGCTCGCGCCGGAGCTTCTCGACGCGCTCGGCCAGAACGCGCCGCGAGACGCCGAAGCGCAGGACGGCGAAGTCGCCGACGGGCACCTCCAGGTCGTAGGGATCGGGCTCGGGCGCCTCGAGGCTCCAGCTGCGGGCGGTCGTGCCCGGCTCCGCCGGCTTCACGTCGAGAACCTTCGGGCCCTCGGCGCCCGCCTGGCCTTTGCGGTCGGGCACCGTGAGCGTGCCGTGATACGCGTAGAGGACTTCCTTCTTCGCGCTGTCGAGGACCTCGACCTCGGTGAGAATCTGGCGCTCCGAGACCCCCGTCGTGACGAGGCGGTCGATCTCCGTCTGCTTGAGCTTCAGGACGAAGGGATCGCCCGACGAGCGCTCGGCGATGCCGCGCGCGAGCCGCTCCGCGTCGAGCTTCGTGTGGAGAATCGCGTCGTTGACGACGTCCCTCGAAAGCGACTTGAAGAGGAGGTGCCCGAACAGCACGACGGCTCCCGCCGTCAGGAAGCCGAGAACCGCGAGGACGAGGGTCAGCGATCGCCGGAACGCCCGGGTGTCGAGGTCGGACACGGCCGCAGTCTAGCGGGACTCCGGCGCGAGGCGGTCAATGCGCCGGCGCCACGCCGGCC
>DATGDV010000079.1:0-2849 GCA_035310685.1 Thermoanaerobaculia bacterium | reverse complement strand
GCCGAAGATGATGCCGGCGAGCCCGAGCGTCACGAGCGTCGGCTCGACGGTCGCGGCCCGCGAGGCCGCCACGAGCGGGGGAAACAGCGCCGCGAACGCGCCCGCGAGATGGCCGGCGGGCTGGCCCCATCCGCGCCGGATGACGCGCTCGAGGAGGAGCGCGCCCAGAAGCCCGAGGATCGCGGACGGCAGCCGGACCGCCCATTCCTCCGGCCCGAAAACGCGCACCATCACCGAGAGAACCCACGGAAAGAGGATCGGCGTTCCCGCCGAGGGCCCCAGCGGAGTATCCGAGAGGCCGAGCAGCTGGCCGGTCCCGCCCGCGACGAGGTTCTGCGCGCCGATCGCCCAGCGCCCCTCGTCGGCGCCGAAAAGGTCCGGCTGCCCGAGCAGCACGAGCCTCAGCAGGGTGCCGGCCGCGAGCGCGGCTGCGAAGAGGATCCGCCCGGACGCTTCCGGATCGTCTGAAGAGGGCCCGGACGTCACGGCCGGGAAGTATACGGAGGCGCCGGTCCGGAGCCTCTCGGGTTCATACTGAGGAGACGATGTCGGCCCCGGAAGAGCCTCGCCTCAGCGTCACGCTCATCGCAAGGGACGAGGAGGATCGCCTTCCCGGCGCCCTCGCCTCCGTCGCGTTCGCGGACGAGCGCATCGTCGTCGTGGACGCCGCGTCGACCGACCGCACCGAGGAGATCGCGCGGCAGGCCGGCGCCCGGGTCCTCGTGCGGCCCTTCGACGGCTTCGGCCGGCAGAAGAACGCGGCGGCGGCGCTCGCGACGAACCGCTGGATCCTCTCGATCGACGCGGACGAGATCGTCTCGCCGAAGCTCGCCCTCGAGATTCGCACCAGCCTCGCCGCTGCGACGTCGGAGCCCTCCCCGCCCGCCGCGTACCGCATCCCCATCCGCCTCGAGTTTCTCGGGCGCGAGCTCCTCTTCGGGCGCGACACGGTCGTGAGGCCCGCGCGCCTGTACGACCGGATGCGCGCGCGGTTCTCGGACGATCCCGTTCACGAGAAGATCCTGGCCACGGGCCCCGTCGAGTCGCTCGAGGAATCCGTCCTCCACCGCTCCTACCGCGACCTCGCGCATTACCTCGAGAAGCTCGACCGTTACACGACGCTCGCCGCCGAGGCGAAGTGGGCCGCGGGGAAAGGGGCCGGCAGCTTTCTGCCCGCGCGCGTCCTCTGGGAGTTCTTCGACCGCGCGTTCCTGCGCCTCGGCTTCCTCGACGGCTCGGCCGGCCTCACGTTCGCGGCCCTTTCGTCCGCGAACACGCTCCTGAAATACCTCAAGCTGCGCGAGCTCGAGCGCGCGATCGCCCTCGGCGAGCGCACGCCACCCGAGGGCGTGAGGATCGAGGACACCGCGGCGCTCCGGATCCGCGCGCTCCTCCGGGCACGGTGACGGCGACGGCGGCGTGAGCGGCGCTCTCCTCGCGGCGGGCCTCGGCGGCGCGGCGGCCCTCGGGTTCTCGCTCCGTTTCACCTGGTGGCGAAAGAAGCTCACGGGCACGCCGATCCTCATGTACCACCAGGTGGGACCGCCCCGCCCCGGGTCGGCCTTGAACAAGTGGCGCGTGAGGAAAGAGGACTTCGCCTGGCAGCTCGACGAGCTCTTTCGCCGTGGCTATCGGGGGACCGCGCTCAAGGAGCTTTTCGAGGAGGCCCCGGCGGGAAGCCGCCGGGCGATCCTCACGTTCGACGACGGCTATCGCGGCGTCCTGGCGCACGCGCTGCCCGCGCTTCTTGCGCGCGGATTCTCGGCCACCGTCTTCGTCGTCGCCGACAAGGTCGGGGGGACGAACGACTGGGACGGCGAGACGCCGGGAGAGGCGCTCCTCTCGGCTGACGAGATCCGCGAGCTCCACGGTAAAGGCCTCGAGGTCGGCTCGCACGGGGCGACGCACCGGGCGCTCACCGGGCTCTCCGACGCCGAGCTCTCCCGGGAGCTGGCGGGCAGCCGGGAGACGCTCGAGCGGCTCGTCGGCGCACCCGTCACGTCCTTCTGCTATCCCTTCGGCGACTTCGACGACCGCGTCGTCGAAGCGGCTCGCGCCGCAGGATACCGGGCGGCCACGGTCATCCGCGGCGGCATCTCGGAAGACCTCTCCGATCCCTTCCGGCTGAAACGCATCTCCGTCCGCGGGACGAACACGCGGCTCGACTTCACGCTCGCGCTCACGCGCGGGAGGTCGAGGCTTTAGCCTGGTACCGTCGGCCGCATCTGCGCGCTCAGACGTTCGCGCTCCAGGCGATCGCGCGCTGGCGGAGAGCTTCGCGACCGGCGACGTCCGGAAGGCCGAGGAGAACCGGCACGATCGGCATGTCGCCCGGATCCCAGTCCAGGAGAGCGGCCACGGCCGGCGCGAGGCGCTCGGCGAGCGGCCAGCTCTTCGCCGACTTCCGCGCGAGGCGTGCCGTCGCGGCGAGGCCAGCCGCAGAATCCGCCTCGTCGCCGAAGAGCTCGGACACGGTCGCGCCGCTCCGACGGCGCGCGAGCGCGATCGCGTATTCCGTCCAGTTCGGCAGCGGCACATCGAGGCGCTCTTCCTCGAAGAGCCGCAGGATCTCCATGAAGCGGTCGCCGGCACGGGCCACCTGCCGACGCGCGTCGGGGGTCTCCGCGCCTTCCGGCACGGAGAGCGCGAGAGCGGCCGCGTGATGCCGGTCCACGAGATCGCGGAAGCGGGTCCAGTTCATGTGGACGTGGAACCCCGTCCGGCGCGGACCTTCAGGCCCGGCCGTGGCGAGGGCATGCAGAGCCTCGTCGCGCGCAAGCGCACCCGGAATCCACCGCCCCGCCGAGAGAAGCACGACGGCGCCGAGCGCGAGATCGGTCGCGCGGACG
>DATGDV010000078.1:0-7220 GCA_035310685.1 Thermoanaerobaculia bacterium | reverse complement strand
GAGGATTTTGTTAGAAAAAGAATTAGAGGACGGGAAGGCGCGTAGTGCTTGTACTTCGTGCCGGGGCTTTGGGCGGCGCCCGAAGAGACCCCGAAGATCTTCTGAGAAAGGGAATTCGGACTGGCTGCCGCGGCGCCACTCGTCGAGTGGCGCCGGCGCCGAGCCACGGGTTCGTTCACTTTCGAAGAAGAAGCGCCGCTGCCCGGAGACCGATGTCTGCTCGAAGCAGCGAACCGAAGCCCTGGAATCATCTTTCTAAGAAAATCCCCCGGAATCGCCCCTTCCCGCAGGATCGTCGGCGGATTGAGCGCGAGAACGGTGGATTCGACGCCGTGCTTCGTCGGTCCGCCGTCGAGGACGAAGACGTCCGGGAAGTCCTCGGCGACGTGCGAGGCCGTCGTCGGGCTCGGGCGGCCGGAGACGTTCGCGCTCGGCGCAGCGATCGGCACGCCCGCGAGGCGGACGAGGTCGCGCGCGAGGCCCTGCGGCATCCGGACTGCCACGGTGTCGAGGCCGGCGGTGACGGAAGAGGGGATCGAAGATTTCTTAGAAAGGATGAGAGTCAGGGGGCCGGGCCAGAAGCGCGCGAGCAGCGCTTTCGCGCGGGGCGGCGGCGCCTCTGCCACCTTTCGAAGCATCTTCATGTCGCTGACATGCACGATCACCGGGTTGTCCGAAGGCCTCCCCTTCGCCGCAAAGATCTTCGCGACGGCCTTTTCGTCGAGCGCGTTCGCGCCGAGGCCGTAGACGGTCTCCGTCGGGAACGCGACGAGCTCTCCGCGGCGGATGCGCGCCGCCGCGGTGCGGAGGGCGCGCGCAGTCGCAGCATGGACGTTCGTCCGGCTCATCGAGGCATCTTATCGAGCGTCCTCTCGCTCCCGCGCCGCAGTTGAGATAGGATCTCAGGAAAGAGCGCGAGGAGGAATTCCATGAGACGGACCGTGAACGGCCCCCTGATCGTCCTGTTGGCTGCAGCGTCGGCCGCGAAGGCCGCCGCACAAGGCGTCGCCCCGGCCGCCGATCCGGGCGCGCTCGTCCGGATGGAGATGGCATCCTCGGTGGGCGTTCTCCTCGACGAGATCCCGGCCGGGCCGCTGCGCGAGCAGGCCGCAGCCGAAGCACTCGCGCAGCCGGTGAGCTTCTGGCGGGACCGCGCATCGCGCCAGGTGAGGCTCACGAATTACCGCCTCGTCTTCCGCCAGTTCTTCTACTCCGGCTCGTGGTCCGCGAACCCGCAAGGCAAGGGGCCGCTTCCGCTCCCGCCGCAGGACGTGTGGGAGATCTCGCTCGCCGCGCCTGCGGCGCGGCAGAGCCTCGCAGGTCACGACGTCGTGTCGGTGCGCTACTCGTTCCGGAGCCACATCCTGACGGACACGACGTCGCCCGGCGCCGTCGAGCCCCGCCTCGGTGCGCTCTTCGGAACGTGGGACGAGCCCTTCATCCTGCCGGTGGATCCCGAACTCCTGCTCGAGAGGACGGGCTATGCCTGCATGGACGAGGACGAGTACCCGCCGGGCAGCGTCTTCGAGGAGAACACGTCCTACTTCTACGACGACACGTGCGGCGGGCAAAACCAGGGCTGCCACATCACGGTGTTCCCGAAGGAGTCCTGCTCGGAGGCGCTGACGCGGCACGTGGGCCCGATCCGCACGAGCATGCGCTTCACGCGAGTGCCGTGGGACGCCGACGTCGCGGCCCAGGTCCGCGTGGGCACGATCACGAACCCGACCGGCGCCGATCTTGCGGTCGTGACCCCGGCGATGGAGGAGGAACGGCGCTTCATCTATCGGTTCTTCACGCCTGGCTCGTGCGAGCTGGACGAGGGAGTCATCTCGGCGCCCGGCTGGCGGCGGCTCCTGACGTTCTCGGCGGTCGCGCGCAACGACGGCACGCAGCCGATCCACATCGGCGACGTGTTCGATCCCGCGAACCCGTGGGTCCTGAGCCGGGCCTTCGAGTTCAGCCCGTGCCACCAGCATTACCACTTCTCGCACTACGGCACGTTCGGCTTCGCGGGCGCTCCCGGCAGCAAGCGCGCGTTCTGCCTCGAGGACACGAACCGTTTCCACAACGACGAGACGACGCCTCTGACGGCCGCGCACCAGACGTGCGCGTTCCAGGGCATCGGCGCGGGCTGGGGCGACGAGTACGAGTTCGGTATCCCCGGCCAGTGGGTGGACATCACGGGGATCGACACGGCGTCTCCCCACGACCTGACGTTCCGGCTCAACCCCGACCAGTTCCTCTGCGAGGGGACGCCGGTCCTCGACGCCGCGGGAAACCTGATCTTCGACCCCTCGCCCTTCACGGACGCTCAGGGGAACGTCGTCTCCCGGATCCGCTGCGCCTTTCCCTCGGGCTGGGACGCCAACAACCTCGGGACGGTGCCCGCGTCATCGCCGGGCGGCAGCTTCGTGACCGAGCCCTGCACGCGCGGGCAGACGGGCCCTCTCCGGAGCTGCGGATTCGGCCTCGTGCCCGAGCTCTTCTCCGCGCTCGCGGGCGCGAACGTCGGACTCCGCTGCACGACGTCCGGGGCGAGCCAGGTCCTCCGGGTCTGCGAGCGCAGCGCCGCCCTCGGAATTGGCGTCCCGTGCACGGTGGCGGAAGCGTCCGCCAACGTCGTCGTCGAGGCGGGGAGCGTGGCGTCCTTCCGGTTCGACGTGCCCGCCGTGCGCGACGCCGCGCCCGGCGCGGGCGGCTACGCGATCTTTCGCGCGCCGGTCCTGCCCTCACAGGCGGGAGCGCCGGTCGCCTGCACGGTCTGGTAGCCCCGGCGCAGCGCGCCTGTTACCGCATCGCCTCCATGGGCGAGAGGCGCGAGGCGCGGATCGCGGGATAGAGGCCGAAGACAAGCGCGAGGCCGAGGGCGACGGCCCATGCCGTCGCGAGGCCGAACGGGTTCACGACGAGGCCCCACGGGAACATGGGAGAGAGCGCGCGGCAGAGCGCGGCGCCGCCGAGCGTCCCGAGCGACGCGCCGAGCGCCGCGAGGACCAGGGCCTCGAGGAGGAACTGGACCAGGATCTGGCCGTCCGAGGCGCCGAGCGACTTCCTCAGGCCGATCTCGTACTTGCGGTCCGCGAACGAGATCAGCATGACGGAAAGGACTCCGACGCCTCCGACGAGGAGGACCGTCGCCGCGAGGCTCGAGAGGACGACGCGCCAGCCGCGGATCTCGTCCATGAAGCCGGACCATGCACGCGCCGCCTCCGCCTCCATGTCCTTGATCTCGACGTCCTCGATCCCGTGGTGGGCCTGCTTCGTCCGGCCCAGGATCAATGCCGAGACCTCCGAAAGGTCGCTCTTCTTCCGGAGCTTCACGGCCACCTGCGTGAGCTTGTGGTCCGCGTCCATGCGGGCCATGTAGGTCTCGAGAGGAATCATGATCCCATTCGCGTCGAGGTAGATCTCCTCGTTGAAGATCTGAACCGGCGCCTGCAGCCCGACGATCCGGAACGGAACACCGTCGACGAGGACGTCGCGGCCCACCGGGTCTGCGCCGCCGAAGAGCTTGGCGCCGAGCGAGGCGCCGACGACCGCGACGGTGCTCCGCCGCTTGCGGTCGTCCTCGGTCAGGCCGCGCCCGTTCGCGATCGGTCGGTTCATGAGAAGCGCGTAGTCGGGCGTGAGGCCCGTGACGAACATGCGCTCCGTGCCCCCTGCGACGCGGACGCGCGTCGACTTCGTCGCGCGGGGAAGGAAGGCGAGGGCGGCCGGATGGGGCGCCGCGACCCGCGAGAGGTCCTCGTAGCGCAGGCCGGGGCTCATCGCGAAGCGCTTCTGCTCCTCGGTCGTCTCCGCGGTCTTCGGCTGGATGACGACGGTGCCGTCCCAGCTCATCCCTTCGAAGCCGGTCCCGACCTTGTCGAGGACCCCGTCGAGGACGGAGGTGAGGACGACGAGGGCGAACACGCCGAGCATGAGGAGCGTGAGCGTGAGGATCGAGCGCAGCTTGTGCGACCAGAGCTCGACGAGCCCGCCCGTGACGACCTCCCAGACGAGGTTGACCCGGGCGCCCCAGGACAGTCGGCGGAGCCGGATGGTCTCCGTTCTGCTTGCCGTTAGGCTGCCAAGATCTCCTTCGAAGGTCTGGGAAACGCTGCTCATCGGGAGACGTCCTCTCGCGCGACGAGGCCCTGCCGGTCGCCCCTCCTTCTTTCTAAGAAAATCCCCTTTTTTGTCTTCCTCTCTTCGCGCTTATTCATACCGCAGCGCCTCCATCGGGGAGAGGCGGCTGGCCTTCCACGCAGGGTAGAGCGCGAAGACGAATCCGAACGCCGACGCGAGGATGAAGGCCCAGACGAAGCTGAGGGGCTGCATGAAGAGCGGAATCTTCAGGAACGACGTGATGACCTTCGAGAAGGCGACGCCGCCGAGGAGGCCGACGGCGCTCCCGAGGCCCGTGACGAGGAGCGCTTCGGTCATGAAGCCCTTGAAGATCTCGCGGCCCGACGCGCCGATGGCCATCTTGACGCCGACCTCGCGGACCCTGTCCTTCAGCGTCGCCATCTGGATGTTGATGTTGACCATGCCACCGCCGACGAGCGAGAGGATCCCCGAGAGCATGAAGATGAGGTTGTAGACGTCGCCCTGGCTCCGACGCTTCTTCACGCGGGCGGCGATGTCGTCGATCCGGTAATCCTCCTGAAGGCGGTGGTTGCCCCGCAGGAGCGAATCGAGGCCTTCGCTGAAGGTCTGCATGACCGACAGGTCCCGGATCCGGAAGGACACGCGGTCGACTCGGTTCCAGCGGTCTCCGTTCATCCTCCGCGCGACGAGGGCGGACGGCACCAGGATGATCCGGTTGCGCCACGCGAACCGGTTCGGCTCGCCGTCCCGCCAGCGGAAGACCTTCTCGGAGAGGGTCCCGACGACGACGACGGGGATGTCGCCGACTCGGATCGTCTGCCCGACGGCCTCCCCGGTCGGGAAGAACGTCGCGCGGGCCTCGGCGCCGAGGAGCGCCACCGCCCGGCCCTCGGAGTACTCCTCGGCCGAGAACGTGCGCCCGTCTTCGAGGCTGTATCCGTTCAGCGGGAGGTAGTCGCCGTCGATGCCGCGCACCGACCGGTCCTGGTCGGCGAAAGCCGATCGAACCCGGGCGCGGGCGCCCTTCTCCTGCGTCGCGCCCTCGACCGCCTTCGCGTTCAGGTTCCCGCCCTCCTCGCGGTCCTCGCTCCTGAGGCCGAGGTTGGCCATCTGCAGCGCCGTCGGCGTCCCGTCCTTCACGGCCGTCGCCTGCTGGACGACGAGCCGGTCCATTCCGCCGAGCTTCATCCAGCGCTCGTCGGAGCGCTTGCGCTGGCTGTCGGAGATCGAGAAACCGCCGAGGACGGACGCGACCCCGAGGATCACGCCGATCGCCTGAAGGCTCGAGCGCCCGAGGTTCTCGCGGATCTCGATCCATGCCTCGGCAAGGCGCTCGCGGAAGGCGCCACTGACCATCAAGCCGCCTGTGCTTCGGGAGTGACGACGAGCCCGTCGCGCAGCTCGACCCGCCGCTCGGCAAACGAAGCGATGTGAGCGTCGTGCGTGACGAGGACGACGCTGTTGCCCTTCCGGTGCAGCTCCTTGAAGAGGCCGAGGACGTCTTCGCCCGTCTTCGAGTCGAGGGCGCCCGTGGGCTCGTCGGCGAGGAGGAGCGCGGGCGTGTTGGCGAGCGCGCGCGCGATCGCGACGCGTTGCCGCTGGCCCCCCGAGAGCTGGGCCGGGAGGACGTGCGCCTTCTCGGGGATGCCGACCTGCTCGAGGAGCTCGAGGGCCCGACGGCGCCTCTCCTTCCGGCCGAGACCGGCGTACAGGAGCGGGAGCTCGACGTTGCGCGCGATCGAGGCCTTCGGGAGCAGGTTGTAGCTCTGGAAGACGAAGCCGACCTTCTCGTTCCGGATACGCGCGAGGGCGGCTCCGGACAGGCCCTCGACGCTCACGCCGTCGATGGCGTACGTGCCGGCCGTGGGGGAGTCGAGGCACCCGATGATCGCCATGAGCGTCGACTTCCCGGAGCCCGAGGGCCCGACGAGGGCCACGAACTCGCCTCGCCTGACCGTGAGGTCGATGCCGCGCAGCGCGTGCACGGCCATGCCGTTCGAGCCGAAGACCTTCGTGAGGCCCCTCGTCTCGATGATCGCGCGCTCAGTTGTCATCGTCCTTCTCGACCTTCTTCTTCGTCGGGTCCTCGAGGGCGACCTGCTCGGTGCCCTTGAGGCCCGAGACGATCTCGACGCGCTCGAGGGTCGCGATGCCGGCCGTCACGGGCACGACCTCGTAATAGTCCTTCCAGTGGTCCGAGAGCCACACGTACTTGCCGCGGCCGTTCAGCCCCTGCTTCGCCTCCGCGATCAGCTTGGGGGCGAGGTGGTCCTTGAGCCGGTAGACGACCGTCGACCCCTCGCGGCGCTGGAGGGCCTCGAGCGGGATCGAGACGGCCTTGTCCTTCTTCTGGCCGAGGATCTCGACGTTCGCGCTCATCCCCGTCCGGTAGGCGTCGCCGAGCTCGTCGAGGGAAATCTCGACGGGGAAGACCTTGATCTTGTCGAGGAGCTTCGCGGCGGGCGCGACGAAGCGCACCCTGCCCGTGAAGGTCTTCTGCGGGTACGCGTCCAGAGTGATCCGGACGGGCTGCCCGACCTTCACCTTCGCGATGTCGACCTCGTTCAGGTTCACCTTGATGAGGAGCGTCCCGAGGTCGGCCACGGTGAACAGGACGGTGCCCGCGTTGAAGGAGGACACGCCCGAAGTCACCGTCTCGCCGAGCTCGACGCCCTTCGTGATGACGACGCCGGACATCGGGCTCGTCACGCGCGCGCGCTGCGTGACCGCGTCGCCGGAGATCGGGATGCCGTGTCCCTCGACGATCTCGTACCGCTGGCGCGCGGCCTTGAGGTTCTCGGCCGCGAGATCGCGTTTCGTGACGTAGTCCTTCAGCGTTTCGCCGCCGATCAGGCCGTCCTTGAAGAGCCGCTCCTGCGACCGAAGCTGGCGCTCGGCGTCCTTCAGGCCGACCTCGGCCTGGGTGACGCCCGCCCTCACGTCGGAAAGGGACTGTGCCTGGGTGACGTCCGGCTCCACCTCGGCCAGGATGTCGCCGGACTTCACGACGGCGCCGTCGCGGACCTTCAAGGCGACCACCCGGCCCGAGACGGCGGACTTGACGTCGACTTTCATCTCGGGGTCGACGACTCCGACTTCGCGTACGCTCACCTGGAGGTCTTCTGCCT
>DATGDV010000077.1:0-1669 GCA_035310685.1 Thermoanaerobaculia bacterium | reverse complement strand
GCCGCTCGCGGCGACGGACGCGCCCCGGGACGCGTCGGGCGTGGTCCGTTACGAGATCGAAGGGCTGATCGGCGAGGGCGGGATGGGCTCGGTGTTCCTGGCGCGCGACCCGTCCCTCGGCCGAGAGGTCGCGCTCAAGGTCGCCAAGGGCGAAGACCCGTCCCGCCGCGCGCGCTTCCTCGACGAGATGCGCATCCTGGGCCAGCTCGAGCACCCGAACGTCGTCCCGCTCCACGCGCTCGTCGTCCTGGATCGCGCCCCGTTCTGCACGATGCGGTACGTCCGGGGGCGGACGCTCGCCGACGTCCTCGGCGACCTTCGCATGGGCGACGTGGAGACGATCTCCCGGTACTCCACCACGCGCCTCGTGCAGGTGCTTCTGCAGGTCACGCAGGCGATCGACTTCGCGCATTCGCGCGGCGTTCTCCACCGCGATCTCAAGCCCGCGAACGTCATGCTCGGCGAGCACGGCGAGGTGCAGGTCCTCGACTGGGGCCTCGCAAAGGTCATGGACCGCGGAGAGGGGACGGTCCTCGCCTCCGGCACCGACCACACGCGCGTCGACGAGGTCGTCGGGACCCCGGGCTACATGTCGCCAGAGCAGGCCGCGTCTTCCCCGGTGGACGAGCGTTCCGACGTCTGGGCGCTGGGCGTCATGATGTACGAGATCCTCACGCTCCAGCGGCCTTTCTCGGGCGCGAACCCGATCGCCACGCTCGCCGGCGTCCTGCGCGACGACCCCAAGCCCCCGCGCGAGCGGGCGCCGGGCCGCGAGATCCCCGTCGCGCTCGAACGGACGTGCCTGAGAGCTCTCGCGAAGTCTCCGGACGCGCGCCATGCATCGGTCCGCGAGCTGCAGGACGAGATCCAGGCGTGGCTGGAGGCCGAGGCCGACAAGGTCAAGCGGCAGGAGAACGCCGGGCTGCTCGCATTTCGCGGCCGGAAGATCCTCGAAGACTACCGGCGGAAGAAGGCGGAGATGGCCGGCCTCGAGCGAGAGGTGGACACCCTGAGGGGAGGCTTCCAGCCGTGGCAGCCCGTCGGCGAGAAGGCGCCGCTCTACTCCGCGGAGGACCGACTGCGCGACGCGCGCGCCCAGCTCGCGACCACGGGGTCGAACCTCGTCATGACGCTCGCCGGAGCCCTCGGGCACGACGAGAGCCACTCCGAGGCGCGAGCGGTCATGGCCGACTACTTCTTCGAGCAGCTTCTCGAGGCCGATGAGCAGCACGACCACCGGAACGTGCGGTACTTCGGGCAGATCGCCGCGGCCTTCGACGATGGACGCCATGCCGCCGCGTTGAAAGGCGACGGCTCTCTCGCGCTGGATTCGGATCCGCCGGGCGCCGAGGTATGGCTCTACGACTTCGTGGAGAGGAGCCTGCGGCTCGTCCCCGAGAACGAGCGCTACCTGGGTCGCACGCCGCTCGCGCCCGTGCCGCTGGCGATGGGCAGCTATCTCGTCATCCTTCGGGCGCGCGGCCGCGCGGACACCCGCTATCCCATCTCGATATCCCGCGGGCGTGCCTGGACGGGACGCGCGCGGCTGCTCGCTCCTGCCGAGATCGGCGAAGGCTTCGTCCACGTGCCGGCCGGACCGTACCTCCTCGGCGGGGACGTCGCTCTCCCCGGCTGGGGCCTGCCCGGCCGCATCGCCGAAAGCGCGGAT
>DATGDV010000076.1:0-11903 GCA_035310685.1 Thermoanaerobaculia bacterium | reverse complement strand
GAGGACGGAAACTTTCGCCCCTCGAATGCCGTAAAAGCCGAAGGAGTCAAGGTGTTGCGCGAGAAGGAAGCCGCTCGATGACCACGCGAGTCAAGGTCGCGATCGGGGTGGGATCCGCCCTCGTCCTGGCTCTCGTCGCCTATGCCTCGATCAAGAGCCGGGACAAGAACGTCGTGCGCGTCACGACCGCGAAGGTCTCGAAGGCGCCTCTCGTCGCGACCGTCAGCTGCAACGGGCGCGTCCAGGCGAAGACGAAGGTCGACATCTCGTCGCAGGTCATGGGCCAGATCGTGGCGCTCGCCGTGGAGGAGGGCGAAGTCGTCAAGAAGGGCGACCTCCTCCTGCAGATCGACAAGGTCCAGTACGACGCGAACGCGCAGGCGACGCAGGCGGGCCTCGACGCCCTCTTCGCGCAGCGCGACGCGGACAAGTTCACGCGCGAGCAGGCCGAGCGGGACCTCGAGCGCACGAAGAAGAACTTTCAGGCGCACATCGAGTCCGAGCAGAACCTCCAGAAGGCGCAACTCGCGCTCGACTCGGCGAAGGCGAATGTCCACGCCGACGAGCGCCGCATCGAGCAGGCGCGCGCGAACCTCCTCGCGAACAAGGACAGCCTGAAGAAGACGACGATCACGTCCCCCATCGACGGCGTCGTCACCGCGAAGCCCGTCGAGCAGGGTGAGAACGCGATCGTCGGCACGATGAACAACCCGGGCACGGTGCTCCTGACCGTGTCGGACATGTCCGTCGTCGAGGGCGAGATGGAGATCGACGAGACCGACATCCCGCACGTGAAGGTGGGCCAGACGGCGAAGCTCACGTTCGACGCCTATCCCGACAAGAAGTTCGACGGCGTCGTCACGGAGATCGGCGGCAGCCCGATCACGAAATCCGCGCTCGGCACGGACTCGTCCGCCGTGAACTTCAAGGTGAAGGTCGAGGTCAAGAACCCGCCGTCGAACATCCGGCCCGGCTTCTCGGTCTCCGGGAAGATCGAGACCGACCGGCGCGCCTCCGCTCTTGCGATTCCCATCCCGGCGCTCGTCGTCGCCGACCCGGCGTCCCTCGAGCGGCCGAAAGGCAAGAAGCCGGCGCCCGTCCCGACGCCGACCCCCGCCGCGGCCGAGAAGAAGAAAGACGTCGAAGGCGTCTTCGTCGTGAAGAAGGGCGGCGTCGTCGATTTCCGGCCGGTCAAGACCGGGATCAACGCCGACCTGCAGACCGAGGTCCTCGAGGGGCTCGCGGATGGCGAGGAGATCGTCACGGGGCCTTTCAAGGCGCTCCGCACTCTCAAGATCGGAGACCGGGTCAAGGTCGACAACTCGGCGGCTCCCGAAGCCGCGAAGAAATCGTGAGGGCCGCACTCTCGTGCTGATCGGGGAGCTCCTGCGCGTCGCCTGGAAGGCGGTCACGGCGCACAAGCTGCGCTCGTTCCTCACGCTTCTCGGCGTCATCATCGGCGTGATGACGGTCGTCGCCGTCGTGTCCGTCATCTCGGGTCTCAACAACTACGTCGCGACGAAGATCTTCTCGCTGTCGCCCGACGTCTACGTGGTCACGCGCTGGGGAGTCATCACGTCGCACGAAGGATTCCTCGAGGCGCTCAAGAGAAAGCCCGTCAAGAAACCCGACTACGATCAGGTCGTGCGCCTCGCGCACCTCGCGGAGAAGATCGGCGCCCAGTCGGGAACGACGCAGCTCGTCAAGCACGCGAATCATCGCCTTTCGGACGTCCAGATCCAGGGCACCACCGCGAACATGAGCGAGATCCGGAATCTCGACCTCGAGTCCGGGCGCTTTTTCACCGAGATGGAGAACGAGCACCGCGCGTACGTCGCCGTCATCGGATCCGACGTGAGGGAGGAGCTCTTTCCGCGCGTCGACCCGATCGGCCGCACGATCACGATCGGCGGGATCTCGTTCGAGGTCATCGGCCTCCTCATGAAGCAGGGCTCCGTCCTGGGCCAGAGCCAGGACAACGTCGCCTTCATCCCGCGCGAGACGCTCTGCAAGATCTGGGGAGCGAATCGCCAGCTCGGGATCTTCGTCCAGGCGAAGGGCGGCGTGCCCGGCGTCCCGGCGTCGATGGACGAGATCCGGACGATCTTCCGCGCGATCCGGCACACGGAGCCGAGTGCGCCGGACCCGGTCGTCTTCGTGAACGCGGACGCCGTGCAGGTCGTGTGGACGAGGATCACGAGGGCCGCCTTCGCCCTTCTCGTCTTCATCAGCGGGATCTCGCTCGTCGTCGGCGCGATCGTGATCGCGAACATCATGCTCGTGTCCGTCATCGAACGGACGAAGGAGATCGGCCTGCGCCTCGCGGTCGGCGCGCGCAGGCGGGACGTCCTTTTCCAGTTCCTCCTCGAGGCCGGCCTCCTCGCGCTCGGCGGCGGCTGCCTCGGCGTCTTTTTCGGGTGGGTCATCGCGCTCTGCGTGGACGCGTTCTCGCCGCTCCCGACGCTCGTGACGCCCGGCCTCATCGTGTCGGGCCTCGTCCTCGCGACGCTGACCGGCGTCATCGCCGGCGTCTTCCCGGCCATCAAGGCGAGCCGTCTCACGCCGATCGAGGCGTTGAGATATGAGTAGCCGATGACGCACGCCCTCGAGATCTTTCGCCGCGTCATCTCCGAGAACCTGCGGTTCGCGCTGACGGCGCTCCGCGCGCACAAGCTGCGCGCGTTCCTGACGATGGTCGGCATCGTCATCGGCGTCTGGACCGTGATCGGGATGGTCGCGCTCGTGACCGGGTTCGACCGGTCCCAGACCGAGGCGTTCTCGTCCTTCGGCACGACTCTCGTGCAGTTCCAGAAGTTCGAGATGAGGTTCGGCTTCGGCCGGCGCCCGGAGGAGGAGAGGAAGCGGAAGGACCTCACGATCGAGGACGCCGAGGCCCTCCAGGAGATGTGTCCCTCGATCCTCGCCGTCTCGCCGGAGCGTTACCTGCAGGGTGCATCGCGGGTGAAGGGGAACGGCAACGAGGCGAACTCGCCGACGATCGCCGGGGGCAACCAGAACTACGCGATCTGCAACAACTGGTCGATCGAGGACGGCCGCAACCTCACCGCCCTGGACGTCCTCCACGCCACGGACGTCTGCGTCGTCGGCCAGGACGTCTCCGAGGCCCTCTTCAAGGGCAAGGACCCCCTCGGGCAGATGCTCTCGGTCAACGGCAAGCGCCTCCTGATCGTCGGCACGTTCGAGAAGAAGGGCACCTCGGGCTTCGGAGGCCAGCCCGACAACATCGTCCTGATGCCGATCTCGACTTACGACCGGCATTTTCCGCAGACGAAGAACTCGCACGACGACACGATCCACATCGCGACGATTCCGCGGTCGCCCGAGCTCGTCGATCGCGTGATCGAGGAAGGCACGGCCCTCCTCAGGACGCGGCGCAAGGTGCCGTTCAACGCGCCGAACGACTTCGCGATCTTCACGGCCGAGAAGCTGCTCGCCCAGATGCAGGCCGTCACGAACGCGATCTCGGGCGTCATGGTCCTCATCGCGGCGATCGCGCTCGTCGTGGGCGGCGTCGGCGTCATGAACATCATGCTCGTCTCGGTCACGGAGCGCACGCGGGAGATCGGCCTCCGCAAGGCGGTCGGCGCTCTCAGGCGCGACATCTCGCTCCAGTTCCTGACCGAGGCGATGACGCTGACCGCTCTCGGGGGGATCGCGGGCGTCGCCCTCGGCATCTCGACCGCGTTCGTCGTGCGCCTCGTCTCGAGCCTTCGCACGGCGACGCCTCTCTGGAGCATCCTCCTCGGCCTCGGCGTCTCGGTCTCGATCGGCCTCTTTTTCGGGATCTACCCGGCCATGAAGGCCGCGAGGCTGGATCCGATAGATGCCCTACGCTATGAATAGTTCTCGCTGAAGCCTCTGGACGGGGGTCCGGGGGGCTCGCGCAGCTCAGCCCCCCGGAGAGCCCTACGAGAAGGAACTCCGCTACCATCCCTTCGTGGCGCCCGTCCCGAAGAACGTCCAGGTGCTCGGAGAGGAGCTCGCGATCGCCTGGAACGACGGGAGAGAGTCGTACCTCAAGCTGACCGATCTTCGCCGGCTCTGTCCGTGCGCGGAGTGTGCGGGCGAGCGCGACCTCCTCGGGAGACTCATGAAGCCGCCCGCGCGCCCGCTGACCGCCGAGTCGTACCAGGCGCGCGGCACGAGTCCCGTGGGGGGGTACGCGCTCCAGATCTTCTGGGGCGACGGCCACGCCGACGGCCTCTACACGTACCAGAAGCTGCGCGAATGGGGCGAGAGCCCGCCCGACCTGCCGCCGCTCGCGACGGCGTTCCCGCTCCTCCCGGTGCGCTGAGCCTCCGGCGGCTAGAGCTTCTTCGCCTCGAGCGCCTTTCTCGCGCTCTTCGAGATCTCGGGCATGTGCTTGCCTTTCGTGACCTCGAGATAGAGCGAGACGACGGCGCGCGGGCCGGCCACGAGAGCGGAGAGGTACTTCTCGCGTCCGGCGAGGCGCAGGAGCACATCGGTCATCTGCGCGCCCACGATCGCGGGGTACCGGCTCCAGAAGTCGCCCTTGCCCGCGTTCAGGAAGAGATCCTGGCGCTCGGACTCCTTCTTCTTCCCCTCGAGGAGCACGTCCGCCGCGCGATTCCACCGCGCGTACGCGCGCACGATCGGCTCCTCCAGGAGCGGGACGATCGGAAAGAAGTCGTCGGGGATGAGAAAGAGCGTCGGCGGACCCTCGGCGACCGTTCGGGCGAGAAGCGTGTCGAAATCCGACGCTCTCTCGTCGGGCCACGCCGGGGCCCGTCGAACGTGCGCGTCGAAGAGGAAGCGCCAGCCCTCGGCGGAGGCTGCGCGCAGGAGCTTCAGGAGGACCTCCCTCGGCATCGGCGCGGAGGCGAGATCGCCCGTGAGGCGCGGCAGGTCCGCGGAGAGGACGAGCCGGTCTCCGTCGCGGACGGTCGAGACCTCGGCGAAGCCCGACACCCCGAAAAAAGGCACGACGACGAAAGAGGCCGTGACGGGGACGCCCATCGGCAGGAGCGACGCGATGCGGCGGCTCTCCAGGACCGCGCCGGGCGTCCCCTCCGTTTCGATCGCGTCGAGGACCCGCGTGAAATACGGAATCTTCGCGATGAAGGTGGACAGGAGCGGGTCCGGCGTGCCGGCGATCGTCGAGACGAGCCGCCCGTAGAAGTCCTCCGGCGAGAGGCCTTCGGCCCGGATGGCCGCCGTGGCGTTCGAGGAGGCCTTGAGGTGCCGGAGCGACGCCGGAGCGTCGGGAGCTCCGCCGAGGAGAGCGAGGACGTCGCGCGCGGGCCCCGTGTCGATCGTGAACGACAGCCGGTGAGGCGTCGGGGCCGCGAGATCGAAGGGCAGCCCCGCCGCGCGAGAGACGGGTGGCGCGACGCCATCCGCCCCGAGAGACCCCGCCGCGAGAGCGGCCGCCAGGGCCGGCACCAGAAGCCCGAGCGAGCGCCCCGGGTCAGGCAAGGATCGCCTCGAGCGCCCGGGATGTGTCGGAGAAATCCGCGAGAAGCGCATGCGCTCCCGCCGCTTCGAGCGCGCTCAGCGTGGTTCGCCCGGTGCCGACGGCCACGGCGCGCGCCCCGAGCGAGAGGCCGCACGCCACGTCGTGCCGCGAGTCGCCCACGACGACGCACTCGGGGCCTGTGAAGAAATGCCCCGTCGCGGGCCGCGCACGCAGGAGCGCGACGGGTCCCAGCTCTTCGCGGCACGAGGCATCGTCGCCCCACACGCCGAACGTGAATCGGTGCCAGATGCCCGCGGAAGAGAGCTTCAGCCTTGCGCCGCGCTCCACGTTTCCCGTCAGGAGCGCGAGAACGAGGCCGGGCACCTTCTCGAGGGCGTCGAGAAGGGCGAGAACCCCGGGTTTGAGGACGGGCGGACGCTCCTGGAGCGCAGCCTCGAGCCGGTCGAGGTAGAGGGCGAGCGCGTCCGCGCGGCGCGCGGCGATCCTCTCGTCGGCCACTCCGGCCGCTCGCATGAGGTCGGTCACGATGAGGGGGTCGAGGCGGCCTTCGAACGGGTAGCTCTCGACGTCCACGCTCGTGCCGTAGACGTCCTTCAGCGCGGACGCGAACGTCGTCCGCGCGGCCGCTCCGGTCGAGAGCAGCGTGCCGTCGATGTCGAACAGGACGAGGCGCTTCGTCGCGGCGGCGCTCGGGGGGATGCTCCGCGCGCTCACCGCGTCGCCTCCGGGAGAGAGAGGTGGCTCGAAAGCGACCGGACGAACTCGGGAAACACTCTTCTCCAGTACGGCCAGTCGTGCACTCCGGTTTCCAGGACGACGGCGTGGGGTATGCCGAACGCGTCGAGATACCGGTCGAAGAAGGTCACGATCTCCGACAGGCGGTACTTGTCCTCGGTGCCGCAGCGCACGTAGAGGAAGGGCGCGCGCGAGGCGAGCCGGGGGTCGTCGAGGAGCATGGCGTAGAGGTCGTTCTGACGGAGCACGTTCTTCACGGGGTCGTCACCGAACGTGCGCTCGAGCGAGGGGCGGATGAAGAAGGGCATGGCCTGGACCGCCGGCCAGCACATCTGCTCCACCGCGGGCGACAGGCCGCCGGCCGCGCAGAAGAGACCGGGTTCCGCGAGGGCCCAGCGCAGGGCTCCGTAACCCCCCATCGAGATGCCGGCGACGAGACGGGAGCCGCGCGAGGCCACCGTGCGATACCGCGCGTCGACGAACGGCACGAGCGTCCGGGTAAGGAACCTCGCGTAGCGCGAGGCGCCGCCCTGCGCGTCGATGAACCAGGTGCCCACGCCGCGCGGGACGACCACGAGCATTTCGGGAACCCGCTGCGCGCGCATGTCTGCATCGAGCGCGTCGGCGAGGCGTTCGCGAAAGAAAGTCTCTTCGTCTCCGCCGCCGTCGTGGAGAAAGTACAGGACCGGGAAGCGTCGCGCGGGCGCGGCCTCGTACGAGGGCGGCGTCATCACGAGGACGCGGACCGGCGCCGGGAGCGCAGCCGTCGCGACGCGCTCCTCGTGGCGCCCGACGGACGCGCGGGCGGGAAGGCGCCCGAACGCGACGAGGAGCACGGCGGCGGCGAGCGCGGGGCGCGTCAAGCGGTCATTCTAGAGCGCGCCTGTTAACCTTGCGGTGATGCCCGGCACGGAAAGCGCGCGCGCGCGGACCCTCGAGGGCGAGACTGCCATCGTGACGGGCGCGGGGCGGGGCCTCGGCCGCGCGATCGCCCTCACCCTCTCGCGTGCCGGGGCCACCATCGCGGTCGCGTCGCGGTCGGCCGAGGAGGTCGAGCGCACGAGGAGGGAGATCGAGGCGACGGGCGGAAAGGCGCTCGCGATCGCGACGGACGTGACGTCGAAGGCCGCGGTCGAGGCGCTCGTCGAAAGGACGCGGGACGCGACGGGGCGCCTCGACATCGTCGTGAACAACGCGGGTGTTTTCGTGTGGAAAGCGCTCGCGGATCTCGAGGAGGGCGAGTGGAATCGCATCCTCGACACGAACCTCAAGGCGAGCTACCTGCTCGTGCGCGCCGCCCTGCCGTCTCTCATCGCCTGCGGTCGCGGCCGGATCATCAACGTCTCGTCCATTCACGGCACCATCGGCGAGGCGAACGTCGTGGCGCACTGCGCGGCGAAGTTCGGGCTCGTGGGCTTCACGAAGGCGCTCGCCGCCGAGCTGCGCGGCGCGGGCGTGACCGTGAACGCGATCTGCCCGGGTTCCACGGACAACAAGAGCCTCGAGCTGTCCGGCCGGCCGCGCACGTCCCCTCTCCGGGAGAAGCTCGATGCGCACGACGTCGCCGAGGCGGTCCTCTTCCTGGTTTCGCCCGCGGCGGCCGCGATCTCGGGAGCGGTCCTGGACATCTGGGGCGGGACGTCGATCTCGATCACGGGCTGAGCCGGCCCCGCGACCGCTGCGCGGCGAGACGGCGGCCCGTCTCCGCGTCGAAGAGCTGGAGGGCGGCGATCTCCGCGTGAAGCACGAGCGGCGCGCCGGTCCCGGGCGGGCGCGCCGGCGCGACGCGGGCGGCCACGGCGGCGCCGGGGGAAGCGCCGACGCGTCCGTGGACGATGACCTCGTGGCCGAGCGGCTCGACCATGGCGACGACGACCTCGAGCGGCGCGCGCGCAGGCCCGGGCTCCTCGTGGAGGTGCTCGGGCCGGATGCCCACGACCACGCGGAGGCCGTCGTGTCCGGCCGTGCCCGCGAGCAGGGCCGGCGGGGTCGGGAGGACGAACCCGTCGCCGGACAGGAAGGCCCCTCCCTTTTCGACGCGAGCCTGCAGGCGGTTGATCGGAGGCGTCCCGAGGAAGCCCGCGACGAAAAGGTTCTCCGGGCTGCGGTAGACGTCGAGCGGCGCGCCGACCTGCTGGAGGACCCCGTCGTTGAGGACGGCGATCCGGTGGCCCAGAGTCATCGCCTCGACCTGGTCGTGGGTGACGTAGATCGACGTCGTCGCATAGCGCTCCTGGAGCCTCGCCAGCTCGGCTCGCATCTGGACCCGCAGCGCGGCGTCGAGATTCGAGAGCGGCTCGTCGAACAGGAAGAGCGCGGGCCGCCGCACGAGGGCGCGGCCGAGAGCGACGCGCTGGCGCTGGCCGCCGGAGAGCTGGCGCGGAGTGCGGTCGAGATACGTCGAGAGGCCGAGGTACTCGGCCGCGTCGCGGAGCCGCTCGTCCGCCTCCGCCCGAGGCACCTTGCGCATCTCGAGGCCGAAGGAGAGGTTCTCGCGGACCGTCATGTGCGGGTAGAGCGCGTAGCTCTGAAAGACCATCGCGATGTCGCGGTCGCGCGGGGGGACGCCGTTCACGATCCTTCCGCCGATCGAGATCGTGCCCTCGCTGGGCTCGTCGAGGCCGGCGATGAGGCGCAGGGCGGTCGACTTGCCGCATCCCGAAGGGCCCACGAGGACGAGGAACTCGCCGGCGGCAACCTCGAGATCGAGCCCCGAGAGGACGCGCGTCTCCCCGAACGCCTTGCCGACCTTCTCGAGACGGACCCCCTCCACGCGTCCTCCTCCGACTCCGAATGTTAGGCCCGGGGCCTGCCGCGCCCGCGAAGGGCCTCGCAATCGCACTTGACACGGTCGACCCGGCTTCAACAGAATGTAAACGTTTACATCAGGCGGATGCGAGACCTGCGCACTCCCCTCGAGACTCGGCGCCCGCGACCCAGAAGGGGCCGTCGGTCGACGGATGCCCTGAACGCGACCATTCGCGAGGTCGCAGGGGTCGCGGGCGTTTCGGTGGCGACCGTCTCACGCGTTCTGAACGGCAAGGGGCCGGTGCGCGACATCACCAGCCGCCGCGTCCAGGCGGCCGCCGACCGGCTGCGCTACGTCCCGCACGGCGGAGCCCGGAGTCTCATCACGCGGCGGACGAACGCGATCGGCGTCCTGCTTCCGGACCTCTTCGGCGAGTTCTTCTCCGAAGCGATCCGCGGAATCGATCACGCGGCCCGCGGAGCCGGGTACCAGCTTCTCGTCTCCGGCTCGCACGGCAACCGCGCCCAGGCGGAGACGGCGCTCCGCGCGATGCGCGGCCGCGTGGACGGGCTCGTCGTCATGTCGCCGAACATCGACGGCCCGACGCTGAGCGCGAACCTCCCCGAGGGGTGGCCCGTCATGCTCCTGAACTGCGCCGTGGACGGGGCGGCGTTCGATTCGATCAACATCGACAACGAGGGCGGCGCCGCCGCGATGGTCGAGCATCTCGCCGGCCTCGGCCATCGTCGCATCGCGCACGTGACCGGTCCGCCCGACAACTGGGACGCGCGCGAACGACTCCGCGGATACCGCCGCGCCGTCCTCTCCTCCGGCGGGGAGTACACGCGCGAGCTCGAGGTTCCGGGCGACTTCACCGAGGAGTCCGGCTACCAGGCGGCGCGTTTCGTGCTCGGGATGGAGCCCACGCCGACGGCGATCTTCACCGCGAACGACTCCATGGCGATCGGCCTCCTCGCCGCCTTCCAGGAGATGGGGGTCCGGGTTCCGGGCGACGTCGCGGTCGGCGGGTTCGACGACATCCCGATCGCGCGCTTCATGACGCCGCCCTTGTCCTCCGTCTCCGTCTCGATCGCGGATCTCGGCGCGCGGGCGATGGGCCGCCTTCTTGCAGCCCTGAAGGAGGGGAGCCGCCACGTCCCGCGCCATGAAACCTTGCCGGCCCGCCTCGTGGTGCGGAGCTCGTCCGGCAGCCGTTCCCCGAAACCACCGAAATCGTCTCGTCATTCTCGTACAAGGAGGAAGGACTCATGAGACATCCCTGGCAACGTTTTCTTCTTTTCCTGGGCGCGCTTCTCGCGTGCCTGCCCGCCCTTGCGCAGACCACGACGGCGCGGCTGGAGGGCGCCGTTCGCGACGCCTCCGGACCGTTGCCGGGTATCACCGTGACGGCCCTCAACACGGAGAGCGGCCTCCAGCGCTCCACGGTCACGGGAACGGACGGGCTCTTCAATCTCACCCTTCCTCCGGGGCCGTACACGGTGACGGCCGGCGGAACGGCGGCCTTCGAGGAGCAGAAGACGACTCTTCGTCTTCAGGTTGGCCAGGTCATCGAATCCAACTTCGACCTCAAGCCCGGGAAGATGACCACGGCGGCGGTCGGCGTCACCGCGGAGGCGGCGCCCGAGGTCGAGGTCCGCACGTCGGAGGTCGCGACGAACGTCACGACCGAGCAGATCCAGAGCCTGCCGCAGGCGACACGGAACTTCATGAACTTCGCCGCCCTGGCGCCCGGCGTGCGCCTCAATACCAATGAGCTGAAGCAGGACTTTTCGTACGGCCCCCAGGGCTCCCGCAACATCAACGTCTTCGTCGACGGCGCCAGCTACAAGGCGGACATGCTCGAAGGGGGTACCGCCGGCCAGGATTCGAGCAGGGGGAACCCGTTCCCGCAGAACGCCATCCAGGAGTTCCGCGTCATTACGCAGAACTACAAGGCCGAATACCAGAAGGCCTCCAGCGCCATCATCTCGGCGGTGACCAAGTCCGGCGGCAACGAATTGCACGGCGACCTCTTCGCCTTCTACCAGAACAAGAGCCTCGTCGCCCAGGACTTCTTCTCCGCCCAACGCGGGACGCCCAAGCCCGAGTACACGCGGTGGCAGCCCGGCCTGTCGATTGGCGGGCCGATCGCCCGCGACAAGGTCCATTTCTTCTTCTCCTACGAAGGGAACTACCAGGACCGCGAGAGCGAGGTCTTCTTCGGCGGGGACCCGTGGCCGGACGCCCTGAAGGACCAGCTGAGGCCCTATCTCGGACTCTATCCGTCGAACTTCCGGGAGACTCTCCTCTTCGGAAAGCTCAGTTTCGTGCTGGGCGAGGGGGCCGCCCTCGACATCTCGGGAAACTTGCGCCACGAGACGGATATCCGCAGCTTCGGAGCCCAGACGAGCTTCCAAGGCGCCGAGGACGCGAAGAACGACGCCGGCACTGCGGTCGCGAAGCACACGCTCTTGAAAGGGAACTTCCTGAACGAGGCGACCGCCAGCTACCAGCGCTCCAAATGGAATCCGACGCCCTCAAACCCGGACCTCGTCAACCAGAACTACTTCGGTCTCCTGGATATCGGCGGGAGGACGACCCCGCAGAACTTCACGCAGGACCGGTACGCCATCCGCGACGATCTGACGCTCCTGAGCCTGCAGGGGCTCGGGAACCATGTCATCAAGGGAGGCGTCACCTTCGACTACCTGAAGTACCACGTCATCAAGCAGCAATTTGGCAACCCCGAATACGACTACTTCATCGGGTACGGGTCGGCTCATCCCTTCAAGGCGCTCTACGGCTTCGGCGACCCCGACGTCTCGACCATCAACCGACAGTTCGGCGTCTACATTCAGGACGACTGGCGGGTCAACCCGCGCCTGACGGCGAACATCGGCCTTCGTTGGGATTTCGAAACGGACATGTTGAACAACAACTACGTCACGCCGCAGGCGATCC
>DATGDV010000075.1:0-4028 GCA_035310685.1 Thermoanaerobaculia bacterium | reverse complement strand
GCGCGAGGGTGAGCGCCTCGAGCAGGGAGAGGAGCACGGCGACCGAGATCGTGACGCCGAACTGGAAGAAGAACTTCCCGATGATGCCCTTCATGAACGCGACCGGCAGGAAGATCGCGACGATGGCGAGCGTCGTGGCGGCCGCCGCGAAGGTGATCTCGCGCGCGCCCGACGACGCGGCCTTCACCTTGCCTTCCCCCAGCTCGCGGTGCCGGTAGATGTTCTCGAGCACCATGATCGCGTCGTCGACGACGATGCCGACGACGAGCGTCAGGCCGAGCACGGTGTACGTGTTCAGGGTGAAACCGAAGACGTAGATGACGATGAACGTCCCGAGGATCGAGGTCGGGATCGCGAGGAGGACGTTGACCGTCGTCGACCACGACCCGAGGAACAGCCAGCAGACGAGTCCCGTCAGGAGCGCCGCCAGGACGAGCGTGAGGAGGATCTCGTTGATCGAGCGTTCGATGAACACGGTCGTGTCCCAGTTGACCTCGAGCCGGAGGCCCTGCGGCAGCTGGGACCGCATGGACTCGATCTTGTCCTTGACGTCGCGGCCGACCTGGACGGCGTTGGCGCCCCGCATCTTCGTGATGCCGAAGCCGATCGACGACTCGCCCATGGCGCGGTTCAGCCGCCGCCGGTCCTCGAGCCCGTCCTCGACCACCGCGACGTCCTTCAGGCGCACCGGGGCGCCGTTCACGTACGTCACGACGAGATTGCTGAACGACGTCAGGTCGATCGCCTCGCCCTGAGCGCGGACGTTCATCTCGCGCTCCTTGCCCTCGCTGCGCCCGGCCGGGACCTCCTGGTGCTCGCGCAGGATCGCCCGGTTGACGTCGAGGACGGTGAGGCCCTGCGCCTCGAGGCGCGAGGCGTCGTACCAGACCCTCACGTTCCGGTCGCGGAAGCCGAAGACGTGGATCTCGCCGATCCCCGGGATCATCTGGAGATGCGGCCGGATGACGTTCCGCACATAGTCCGCGAGGAACGTCGGCGGCCGGTCGCCGAACAGGGCGAGGCGGATGATCGGCTGGTCCTCGGGATTCGTCTTGGAGATCGTGGGCGGGTCGATCTCGCGAGGCAGGTGGCGGGCGGCCTCCGAGACCTTCGTCTGGACGTCCTGGAGCGCGGCGTCGATGTTCCGCCCGAGGCCGAATTCGAGCGTGAGGTTCGCCCCGCCCTGGCGGGCCGTCGACGACATCTGCTGGACCCCCTCGACGGTCGAGCAGGCGTCCTCGAGGACGTCGACGACGTCCGTCTCCATGATCTCGGGCGACGCGCCCTCCCACGTGATGGAAACGCTCACGATCGGGAAGTCGACGTCCGGGTTCTGGCTGACGCCCAGGCCGCGAAAGACGTCTCCGAAGCCCGTGTAGCAGAGGACGCCGAACCCGATCAGCGCCACCATGAGGATCCACGCGAAGACGTGGTTGCGGATGGAGATGTCCGCGAGGGTCATCCCGGTCGCGATGGCGGCGGGGTCCTCCCGGGCCTCGGGGCCGTCCCCCGGATCTCTCACCGCGCGGCCTCTCTCGAAGGAGTCTGTCGCGGCCCGCCGGGCGCCGCGGCCTCCACCGGCATGCCGTCGGCGAGGCGATCCGAGCCTTCGACGACGATCGTCTCGCCGATCTTCAGGCCGGACAGGATCTCGACGGATCCGTCACCGGTGCGCATGCCGATCTTCACGGTCCTCTCCTTCGCGATTCCGTTCTCCACGACGTAGACGACGAAACCGCGCTCGGTCGCCTGCACGGCCCCTTCCGCGACGACGACGGCGTTCCTGTTCGTCGCGGTGGACAGGGCCACCTCGGCGAAGAACCCCGGCTTGAGCACGCCGGGGTTGTCCACCCAGGCGAGAACCTCGACCTGGCGCGTGGCGGGATCGGCGATTCCGCTGACGTGGTAGACGCGGGCCCTGAACTCGGTCGGGCCGAGGGAGGCGACCGTGAAGGCGACCGCTCCGCCTTCGCGGGTCTTCAGCGACTCGGACTCCGAGACGCGAAAGCGGAGGCGCAGCCGCCGGAGGTCGACGAGCGTCGTCAGGACGTGGCCGATCTGGACGAACTGTCCCGGTTCCACCGTGCGCGTGTTCAGCTCGCCGGCGCGCGGCGAGCGCACGATGGAGTGCTCGACGTTCTGGACCGCGATCTCCGCCGACGCCTTTGCCGACGCCGCTTCGGCCGCCAGGCGTTCCGTTTCCTGGCGCGCGCGGTTCAGCTCCTCCTCCGCCACCAGGTTCTCCTTCGCGAGCGCTTCTCGCCGCGCGAGGTCCGACTCGGCCCGCTTCCAGTCCGCGACGGCCTTGCGGTGCGTGGCCTCCGCGCGCTCGGCCTCGAACCGGTACCGGTCGGGGTCGATCCGGGCGAGAACGGTGTCCGCCGTGACGTTGTCCCCGGCGTGGAACAGGACCTCCTTCACGGCGCCGCTCACCTCGGCCGTGATCTGCACCTGCTCCGCGGGCTCGAGCGACCCCAAGGCCTGGACCTTGTAGACGACGTCCCGCGCGGCGACGGCCGCCGTGCGAACCACGAGGCTGCGACCGCCCTTCTTGTTTTCACTCCTCGGGGCGCCTTTTTCCTTGCAGGCCGTCAGCAGCCCCGCTGTCAGCCAGACAACGAACAGCGCTCGCCAGCCTCTCGACACGATTACCCCCATCGGCAGGGAATTCGGGTCCCTCCAATTCATCGTGGCACGTTCGGGCCGGTAACTCCCTGATGCAAATGACGCGGAAGGCGAAGGGCGCTCAGATACCCAGGGCCGACACGAGGAGGCCGGTCGCGGCGATGAGACCGCCCGCGACGGCGTCGCCCCAGTGATCCAGCCACGGGAGGCGGAGAAGCGAGACGCCCGCTCGAGCGGGGAGGACGAGCACGATCATCGTTCCTATGGTCGCGGCTTCGTAGAGCAGGATGAGGCCGACGGTCGGGGCCGTCCCGAGCGGCGCCGCGGCGAAGAGGAGCGGGATGACCGCGACGCACGGGTCGGCCGAGAAGAGCACGAACAGCGACCACGCCGTTTTCTTCGAGGCTTCGTGCACGTGGTCGTAGTGCGCGTGCGGGTGGCCGTGAACGCGCCGGCCGGCCGCGCGGCGCAGGCCCCACGCTCCGTACGCGAGGCCGAACCCGATGAGCAGGATTCCGGCGACCGCTTCCATCTTCTCGCCCGCCTTCTCGAACACCGAGCGTCCGAACGCGAGACCGAGGAGGCCGAGGAGCGCCGAGACCGTCACGTGCCCGAACCCGCAGAGGAACGTGACGCGGGCCGTTCGGCCGGCCGACCAGCCCTGCGCGCGCGCGATCGCGGCGAACGGCAGCCAGTGATCCGGCGCGAGCGTGTGGAGAGCGCCGACCGAAATGGCGGCTCCGGCGAGGGCGAGGAAGAGTCCGTGCTCCATGTCAGCTCACGCCGAGGCGGCGCCCGCGGGCGCCTTCGCGCGCTTCGCGGCCCGCTTCTCCTCGAGGAAGCCGAGCCATGTGTCCAGGCCGGCCCCGGTCGTGGCCGAAACCTCCAGGAGCGCTCCGCCGGGATTCAGGGAAAGCACCTGCTCGCGCGCGGCCCCGAGATCGAAGGACACGTACGGGAGGAGGTCCGTCTTCGTGACGACCGTGACGGCGGCCTTCGAGAAGATCGCCGGATACTTGAACGGCTTGTCCTCTCCTTCGGTCACGGAGAGGAGGACGACCTTGAAGTCCTCGCCGAGGTCGTACGACGTCGGGCAGATCAGGTTGCCGACGTTCTCGATGAAGAGGATGTCGAGTCCGGCGAGGGCGCGGCCTTCCGCCTCGAGCGCGCAGTCGATCAGGCGGGCGTCGAGGTGGCACGCGCCGCCCGTGAGGATCTGGCGCGCCGGGATTCCCATCCGCCGCAGGCGCTCCGCGTCGCGCTCGGTTGCGATGTCGCCCTCGAGCGCTCCGAGGCGCAGCGACGCCTTCAGCGCTTCGGCGGTCTTCTCGAGGAGCGTCGTCTTGCCCGAGCCCGGCGAGGAGATGAGGTTCACGACGAGCGTGCCGGAGGCCTCGAACCTC
>DATGDV010000074.1:0-3862 GCA_035310685.1 Thermoanaerobaculia bacterium | reverse complement strand
ATCCGCCGGATCACCGCGACCTGCTGCGCGTCCTTCTGCCCGAAATAGGCCCTCCGGGGCTGGAAGACGTTGAGGAGCTTCGCCACCACGGTCGCGACCCCGCGAAAGTGGCCGGGCCGCCGGGTCCCCTCGAGCGGCGCGCTCACGTCGTCCACGGTGATCCAGGTCTGGAATCCGGGCGGGTACATCTCGTTTGCCGACGGCGCCCAGACGGCGTCGACGCCGAGAGACGCGAGGAGCCCGAGGTCGGCGTCGAGGGCCCGCGGATAGGCGGCGAAGTCCTCCGCGGGGCCGAACTGCGCGGGGTTGACGAAGATGCTCGCCGCGACGTGGTCGTTTTCCTTGCGCGCGCGTGCCACGAGCGACAGATGCCCAGCGTGCAGGGCGCCCATCGTCGGGACGAGCCCGAGCGATCCCTCGCGGGAAGCGCGGAAGGCGCGCACCTCGGCTCCGGTCGAGAGGACCTTCATGCCGCGACGCGGGCGGCGAGAAGGCGCAGAAGCGTCTCGTTCGCCGGCGTGCGGACGCCGAGGCGAGCCCCCTCGCGCACGACGGCGCCGTTGATCGCGTCGATCTCCGTGGGGGCGCCCCTCAGAACGTCCTGCAGCGTCGAGGAGAGGTTCGACGCCGTCGCGCGGGCGACGCGCCGCGTCTCGGCGGCGGCATCCGGGAACGGAAGAGCGATTCCCTTCGCCCGGGCGACCTCGGCGACCTCGTTCGAGGCGCCCTCGAGGAGAGCGAGCGCTTCGGGTTGCGCGAGAAGCTGCCCGTTCGGAACCCGCAGGATCGCGCTCAGGGCGTTGATGCCCGCGTTCACGGCGAGCTTTCCCCACGCGAGCGAGTCGCCGAGAGCGGGGTCGACGGCGCGCGCGTCGAGACCCGCGGAGCGGAAGACTTCCGCGAGGGACTCCGGCCCTGCGATGTGCGTCGGCCCGTCGCCGCACGGGCGGACGCGGCCGGGCGCGAGCAGCGTCGCTCCCTGCTCGGTCACGCCGAGAAAAGCGCGCGGGCCGAGCTTCTCGAGGTTTCCGAGGCCGTTCTGAAGCGTGAGGACGTATCCGCAAGGGCCGGTCAGGTCGGGAACCATGCGCGCCACGCGTTCGGTCTGCCACGCCTTCACGAGGACGAGGACGAGATCCGCGGCCTCGAGCGGCGCCCCGAGTCGGGCCGTTTTCACGGGAACGGCTTGCTCCGCGCCCGCAGCCTCGAGAACGATGCCGCTCTTTGCGATCGCGTCGAGCGCTTCCATCCAGGTCCCGACGAGCGTGACCCCGGCTACGCGCGCGAGGCGCGCCCCGAAAAAGCATCCGAGCGCTCCCGTTCCGAGGACGTGGATTCGCATCGGGTCAGTGCGCGGTCTCGCCGCCCCACTCGCGCTCGATCGCCCGATAGACGTCCTCGTCGAGCGCATGTGCGTGTGCGGGCCCGGGAAAGCGCCTCGACCGGACGTCCTCGACGTATCCGGCGAACGCCCGCGCCATCTCCTCGTGGAGATTCGCGTACTGCTTCACGAACTTCGGCGCGAAACCCTCCGTCAGGCCGAGGAGGTCGTGCGTCACGAGGACCTGGCCGTCGCACGCGGCCCCGGCGCCGATTCCGATCGTCGGAATCGAGAGGCGCCGCGTGATGAGGCCGGCGAGCCGGTCCGGGATCGCCTCGAGGACGAGGGCGTGGCAGCCCGCGTCCTCGAGGGCGTGCGCGTCCTCGATGAGGCTTCGCGCCGCGTCAGTCGACTTGCCCTGCGTCTTGAACCCGCCGAGCTGGTTCACTTTCTGCGGCGTCAGCCCGATGTGGCCCACGACCGGGATGCCCGCCCCGACGAGAGCCTGAACGGCCGGCACGACCTCGCGGCCGCCTTCCAGCTTCACGGCGTTCATGCCGCTTTCCTTCAGGAATCGGCCCGCGTTTCGCACGGCGTCGGCGACCGAGGTCTGGTACGAGAGGAACGGCATGTCGCCGACGAGATGCGCGATCTTCGCGCCGCGCGCGACGGCGCGGGCATGGTGGAGCATCTCGTCCATCGTGACGGCCAGCGTGTTCTCGTATCCGAGGACCACCATGGCGAGAGAGTCGCCGACGAGAATCGAGTCCACCCCGGCGCGGTCGAGGGCGCGAGCCGTGGGGAAGTCGTACGCGGTGAGCATCGTGATCGGCTCGCCGCGCAGCTTCTTCGCCTGGAGCGTTTGAAGGGTGATCTTCCGCTGGGGGGAGGGAGAGGTCGTGGACATGGCTGTCTTCTCCTTAGAAAGTAAGACGCCTTTCGAAAAGATCTCGACGGTCGGCGCGTCCGGGTCGTTTTGCGACGATCCCGGCGCGAGCCCATCATATCCGACGCGAACGCCGCTGACGAGAACGAGAAAAATCGACGTCTTTGTCAGCATTCCGGCCCGAATCTCCGGCTGTAGAGATTCCTGGAAAAGGAACGGGGTCAGCTTCCCCGGCTCCAAGCCCGGCCCTATCTCACTCATTCTAAGAAACTTCAAGTGATGAAGCGGGAGGTGCGCGGGAAGCTCGGGAAGCGCCGCGCTGCCGCACGCGCTTGGGGCGCAGGTTCCTGCTTCAGGGGTTGATCATGATGCAAGATGATCAATCGATTTTTCTCTTGACACGGGCCTCCTTGTGAAACAATTCCGTCAGGTTCAGCTTGGGGTACCAGACCCGTGGTCCATACGGGCGCGGTTTCCTTGGGAGTCGTGCATGGCGACGTGGGACACGACGGACGGCATGGGGCTGACACCGGCGCTCGCCGGCGGTGGCTCGATGGCTGAAGCGTCGGTCCTGCGCGCCGTTCTCTCCGACGAGCTGCCCGTTTCGGACGACGTCTCCTCCGAAGCCGCGGGCATCACGCCCGGCGAGTGGGACTGGACCGCGTTGAACAACATCCTGCGCCCGAAGCTCATCGGCCTCGCGGTGAGGAAGTACAACTTCAGCCGCGAGGAAGCGGAGGACGCCGTCCAGACCGTCTACATGCGCGTCCTCGCGCGCGACCCGCGCGTGAAGGACCCGATCGGCTACGTGAAGATCGCGTTCCTCAACACCTGCCTGAACATCGCGATGGCGAAAGAGCGCAGCGTCCAGCAAATGCCGGAAGAGATGGACGTGCCCGACCCGAAGTGCGAGCGCGTGACCGCGCGCCTCGAGGCCGTGCGCATGGTCAACAAGGCCATCCGCAGCGCCGGGCCGAAGTGCAAGCGGATCGTGCGGCTCTACTTCGGGCAGGAATACAGCCTGGCCGACATGACGAAGGCCACCGGCTACTCGAAGAAGACCGTCTGGAAGCGCATCTGGGGCTGCCTCGACAAGATGCGGAAGGTGCTCGCGTGAGCGCGGAGATCCGGGCCGCCGCCTCTTCGCATCCCGAGCAGTGGGAGCTCTTCGAGCTTCTGACCGAGGGCTCGACGGAGCTGAACGCGCACGTGAAGGCCCACGTCGCCGGGGGCTGCCCGTCGTGCGGCAAGCACCTCGACGACATCCGCACGCTCTCGAGGGCGCGCGAGATGAAGGAAGAGTTCGACGCCTTCTTCGAGGAGCTGCCCCAGGACGACGCCCCGGCGACGGAGCGCGAGGAGTTCCTCCTCAAGTTCAAGAAGAAGAGCCGCCCCGCCGACCGCCTCGGCCGCCTCGCCCACGACGGGCGCCAGCTCGCGGCCGAGATCGTGAAGGCGGTTTCGGAAGAGGGGCTCGAAAAGGCGAAAGAGCTGCTCGGGAAGATCGAAGCGGATCCGAGCCGCGGGTACGCATATCTGTATGCGTGCCAGCTGGCGATGCCGAAGGTCTCCAGCGACCCGGCGAGGTACATCGAATTTGCGCAGGCGATCACCGAGGCTACGCGCAGCCTCCCGTACCTCAAAGACAAGGGCCC
>DATGDV010000073.1:0-8570 GCA_035310685.1 Thermoanaerobaculia bacterium | reverse complement strand
GCGAGTCCACGAGGACGTTTCCCTCCGGACGCGCCGCGAGCCAGCTCCAGGCGCCGAACGACTTTTCCGACGTATAGCCACAGAAATAGACCCGGTCTCCCTGCGGCTCCGGAAAGGCGTTCGCGGCCTCCCGGGTCTTCGCGGCACGGTTCGTAGCGCCGATCGAGCCTGTCGGGCAGGCAACGAGCGCCTTCAGCGCGCGGGATTCCGCCGCCGTGTCGCCCGGCTGGCGCGCCACGTACGAGAAGCCGTCGCCCGGCTCGAACACCTCCGGAGCCATCTGCCTGCACGTCGCGCAGTCGATGCAGGTCGAGTCGACGAAGAAGTCACCGGGGACGTTGTCGGGAAGACGGAGGTCGAGCCGTGCCACACGGAAGGAACGCTGCGGCCTCGGGCGCTATTCCGGCCGGCCTGAGGTAACGTCACCCGGCCTCATGACGTCATCCGGCGCGCCCCGGCGCCTCATCGGCCTCGTAGACGCCACGGCGCTCGTCGTCGGGTCGATGATCGGCTCGGGCATCTTCATCGTGTCGGCTGAATCGGCGCGGCTCGTGGGAACGCCCGGCCGGCTGCTCGCCGTGTGGGCCTTCGCGGGCGTCCTCACGCTCCTGGCGGCGAACGCGTGCGCCGAGCTCGCGACGATGTTTCCGCTCGCGGGCGGCCCCTACGTCTTCTTCCGGGAAGCCTACGGCCCGCTCGCGGGCTTCCTTTACGGCTGGACGATGGCGCTCGTCATCCAGACGGGCACGATCGCGGCGGTCGCCGTCGCCTTCGCGAAGTTTCTCGGGATCCTCGTGCCCTCCGTCGCGGGCGGCGCCACGAAGGCCGTGGCCGCGTCGGTCGTCCTCGCCCTCACCGCCACGAACGCGCTCGGAGTCAAGGCGGGGACGCGCGTGCAGAACGTCCTGACCGCCCTCAAGGTCGCCGCTCTCCTCGCGCTGACGGCGGGTGGAATCGCCTTCGGGCGTGCGGCGGCGCGCACGGGCGCCGCAGAAGCCGCTCCTTTCTCGCTCGCGCTCGTCGCGGCGTTCGCGCTCGCGCTCGTCGGGCCCGCGTTCTCGCAGTCGGCCTGGACGAACGTGACGTTCCCGGGCGCCGAGATCAAGGAGCCCGGCCGCACGTTCCCGCGTGCGCTCCTCCTCGGCTGCGCTCTCGTCACGGGCCTCTACGTCCTCGCGAACGTGGGATACCTGCGCACGCTGGGCTTCACGGGCGTCGCGCACGCGCGAGAGGATCGCGTCGGCACCGCCGTGGCCGCGGCTCTGGTCCCCCGCGGCGGCGCGTGGATGGCCGCCGCGATCCTCGTCTCCACGTTCGGTTGTGTGAACGGCCTCGTCCTGTCCGGAGCGCGCGTCGTGTACGCGCTCGCGGCGGACGGCCATCTCCCGGCATCGGCCGCGCGCCTGAACGCGGCAGGCGTGCCGGGCATCGCGCTCGCCTGGCAGGCCGCGTGGACGCTCGTCCTCGCCCTCTCGGGGACGTACTCGGATCTCCTTCGCTACGTCGTCGCGGTGGAGTTCGTCGTCCTCGTCCTCCTCGTGCTCGCGGTGCCGGTCCTGAGACGGAGACTCCCGGCTCGCGAGCGGCCCTATCGGGCCTGGGGACATCCCGGGACGTCCGCGCTGTTCCTCTGCCTCGCGGGATCGGTCGTGATCCTCCTCGCGATCGCGAGCCCGCGGACGACGCTGCCCGGTTTCGCTCTCGTTCTCCTGGGCATTCCCGTCTTCTTCGCCCGCCGAAAGGAGCGCGTCGCGTGAAGGAAGCCGGCGAGTACGCGTGGCTTCTCGCGTTCGCGGGCGAAGAGATGGAGGCGAACGAGGCGGCCCGAAACGCCGCCGCGGCGATCCGGACGGCGGGCCTGCGGGGACTCGTGGACGTCGTGCCGGCGGCCCGGACGGTCCTCGTTCTCGGCTCTCCCGAGCTCGACCCCTCGCGGCTCGAAGCCTTCGAGGCCGTTCCTCGTCGCGACGTCCTCGCGCCTCCACCGCGCAGGCACGAGATCCGGATGACGCCGGACGGTGCGGACCTCGACGAGATCGCCTCGCGCTCGGGCCTCTCGCCCGACGCCTTCCTCGAGTCGTTCGTCCAGCTCGAGTTCACGGTCGGGTTCCTCGGCTTTTCTCCGGGGTTCGCCTATCTCTACGGATTGCCGAAGGGGTTTCATCTGCCGAGGCGGGGCACGCCGCGCTCCGCCGTCCCCGCCGGAAGCGTCGCCCTCGCGGGACCCTACGTGGGGATCTATCCCGCTTCGACTCCGGGCGGCTGGAACCTTCTCGGGCGGACCTCGCGCCGGCTTTTCGACCTGCGCGCCGATGCGCCTTTTCTGTTCGCGCCTGGCGACCGGGTGCGGTTTTCCCCGTGATCGGGGGCCGCGGCTTTCTCGTCCTGGAGCCCGGGCTCCTCACGACGGTGCAGGATCTCGGGCGACATGGATGGGGATCGTTCGGCGTGCCGGTCGCCGGCGCGCTCGACGAGGAAGCGCTGCGCCTCGCAAACCGCCTCGTCGGAAACGCCGAGAGCGCCGCCGCTCTCGAGTTGACGTTCACGGGCCCGGTCCTGCGCGCGTCGGGTGATCTCGACCTCGCCGTGGCGGGCGGGGCGTTCGGACCGGCGCCCGGGAAGGTCGTTCGAGTCGCCGACGGCGAGATCGTGGCTCTGGCGGCGGCCCCTGGCGCGACGCGCGCGATCGCCGCCTTCGGCGGGGGGATCGACGTTCCGCTCGTCCTCGGGAGCCGCTCCACGTGCCTTTCGGCCCGCTTCGGCGGATTTCAGGGAAGGCGCCTCCTGCGCGGGGATTTTCTCGCGGTCTTCCCGGCTTCGGCACCGCCGCCCGCGGAGGCGGAGGCCAGCCTGTCGCAGCCGGGCGACGGCGTCGTCGTCCTGCGAGCGTTCCCCGGATCGGACGAGAACGAGTTCGACGCGATCGCGCGCGCCGCGTTCTGGCGGACGCCCTGGAAGATCCTCACGGAGTCGAACCGCATAGGGCTGAGGCTCGCCGGCCCTTCGCTCGGCCTCGTGGAAACGGCCGAACGGGCGTCGGAAGGGACGACCCGGGGCACCGTCCAGGTCACGGCCGACGGGCACCCGATCGTGCTTCTCGCCGAGAGGCCGACGACGGGCGGTTATCCGAAAATCGCCGTCGTGGCGGCCGGCGACCTGGACCTTCTCGCCAGGATCTCTCCGGGCCGGAACGTGCGCTTTGAGAGAATCTCCGTGACAGAAGCCCGAAAGTTGGCGGACGCGCGTGAAGCCCGCTTCCGCGTTTCCCGGAGGCCGTGAATGACCGAGCCCGTTCGTGAGTTCCGCGCCAAGGGCCGCTACGCCGTCGACCTGAACTTCGACGGTGGGGAGGGGGGCGACGACGAGGCTCTGATGCGCTGGGTCTCCACCGTGAACATCGCCTGCGGAGGGCACGCGGGGGACGAGATCTCGATGCGGAGAGTCGTTTGCCTCGCGCTCGCCAAGGGGGTCGCGATTCAGGCTCACCCGTCCTACGAGGACCGCGCGAATTTCGGGCGGAGGCCGGTTTTGCTCTCTCCCGAAGCGACCGAGCTGCTCGTGAGGGGCCAGGTCGAGACGCTGCGCAACATCGCGCGCGAGGAGGAGGGCGATCTCACGGGCGTCAAGCCGCACGGGGCGCTGTATCACGCCGCGGCGGCGAGCCCTGCCATCGCGAACGCGGTCGCGCGCGCGGTGTGGAGCGTCTCGCGAAATCTCGTCCTCGTCTCGTCCCCTGGATCGATGCTCCTCGACGCCGGGCGCGAGCTGGGCCTCGCCGTGGCGGCCGAGGGGTTCGTCGACCGCGGATACGAGGCCGACGGATCGCTGATCCCGCGTGGAGAGCCGGGAGCTCTCGTCCAGGATCCGAAGGCCGCGGCACGCCGGGCGGTGACGTTCGTCTTCGAGAAAAGGACGGTTGCGCGAAACGGCCAGTCGATCCCGATGGCCGTCGACACCCTCTGCGTGCACGGCGACACCCCCAACGCGATCGCGATCGCGGCCGAGGTGCGGGAGGCGCTCGTCGAGGCGGAGATCGTCGTACGCAGCCTCAAAGGCTGGCGCCCCCCGAGCCCGGGCACCGAAGGGTCTTCCGCGAGGCTCTAGACGAGGCCTCTGTCACCGTCGGGCCGAGCCGGTAAACTACGCTTCCATGGGTCCTCCGGCCGCGCCCCTGTCTCCCGACGTCGTGGCCGAGCACGGGCTGTCGCCCGACGAGTTCCTGAGGATTCGCGAGATCCTCGGACGCGACCCGAATCTCGTGGAGCTGGGAATCTACTCGGCGCTCTGGAGCGAGCACTGCTCGTACAAATCCTCGAAGCCGTTTCTGAAGGAGCTCCCGACGACGGGCCCGCGGGTCCTGCAGGGCCCCGGCGAGAACGCGGGAGCGGTGGACATCGGCGACGGCCTCGCCGCCGTCTTCAAGATGGAGTCCCACAACCACCCGTCCTTCATCGAGCCTTACCAGGGGGCGGCAACGGGCGTCGGCGGGATCCTGCGCGACGTCTTCACGATGGGCGCGCGCCCGCTCGCGATCCTCGACCCGCTCTTCTTCGGGGACCCCGCAGCTCCGCGCATGCGGGACCTCGTGGACGGCGTCGTGCGCGGCATCGGGGGCTACGGCAACTGCATCGGCGTGCCCACGGTCGGCGGGATGACGTTCTTTCACCCGGCCTACAACAAGAACATCCTCGTGAACGTCATGGCCCTCGGCCTCGTGAGGCAGGACCGGATCTTCCGGGCGAAGGCGGCGGGCCCGGGGAATCCCGTCCTCTATGCGGGCTCGAAGACGGGGCGTGACGGGATCCACGGCGCGTCGATGGCGTCCGACGCCTTCGATGATCGGAAATCACAGCGCCGCCCGACCGTACAGGTGGGCGACCCGTTCGTGGAGAAGCTCGTTCTCGAAGCGGTCCTCGAGGTGCTCGAGGGGGATGCCGTGGTCGCGATCCAGGACATGGGCGCGGCCGGGTTGACGTCCTCGACGTTCGAGATGTGCGCCCGCGGCGGCGTCGGCATGGAGCTCGACCTGACGAAGGTCCCGATGCGCGAGACCGGGATGACTCCGTACGAGCTGATGCTCTCCGAGTCGCAGGAGCGGATGGTTCTCGTCGTCCACCGGGGGCGGGACAAGGAGGTCGCCTCGATCTTCCGCAAGTGGGGGGTGGACGTGGCGACGATCGGCGTCGTGCGCCGGGAGCCGCGCATGCGCCTCCTCTGGCACGGCGACGTCGTCGCCGATCTCGAGATCGCGCCGCTCGTCCAGGAAGCTCCGCTCTACCGGCGCGCCACCGCCGTGCCAAAGCCCCTCCCGTCCTCGACGCCCGTCTCCCTCGACGGCGCGCCCGACGACGCCTCGGCGCTCCTGAAGCTGATCGCGTCGCCGAACCTCTGCTCGAAGCGGTGGATCGCCACGCAGTACGACTGGAGCGTGCGGACGAACACGGTCGCCGGCCCTGGCGGCGACGCGGCGATCATCCGCGTCCCGGGGACGTCGAAGGGGCTCGCGATGACGTGCGACGTGAACCCGCGATACGTCGCCGCCGATCCGCAGACCGGCGCCGCACACGCGGTGGCCGAGGCGGCGCTCAACCTCGCCTGCGTCGGCGCCAGGCCGCTCGCCGTCACGGATTGCCTCAACTTCGGGAACCCCGAGCGCCCCGAGATCCTCGGCCAGTTCGCGGCGGCGATTCGCGGGCTCGCGGAGGCCTGCCGCGCGTTCGAAACGCCCGTCGTCTCCGGCAACGTGTCGCTCTACAACGAGACGGACGGCGTCTCCGTTCTGCCCACGCCGACCGTGGGAATGGTGGGCCTGCTGGAGGACGTCACGCGCACCGTGGGCCTCCATTTCGCGAGGCAGGGCGACATCGTGGCTCTCCTCGGGACGACCCGCGACGAGATGGGCGCGAGCGAATACCTCGCGACGGTCCTCGGACGCGACGAGGGCCCGTGCCCGGCGCTCGATCTCGCCTCGACGCGCGCGCTCGTGAATCTGCTTCTGGAGACCGTGCGGGACGGCATGCTCTCCTCTGCGCACGACGTCTCCGAGGGCGGCCTCGCGGTGGCGCTCGCCGAAGCCGCGATGGGTCCCGCGGGTCTCGGGGCCCGGCTCAACGTCGCGACGCCGCTGCCTTCCACCCGCCTCCTCTTCTCGCAGACCGCGGGGCGGGCCGTCGTCTCGATGCCGGCGGGCCGCGAGCGGAACCTCGTGGAGGCGGGGCGCCGTTACGGCGTCGCCGTCTCGCTTCTGGGCCGGGTCGAGCCGGGGCGCCTCGAGGTCTCCGTCAACGGAGCGCGCGTGCTCGACCTGGAGACGCCGGTGCTGAAGACCTCGTTCGAATCCGCCTTTCTCAAGCTCGTGGAGGCCTGAGGGTGAAGAAGCTTTTCGGTTTCACCGCGACAGCGGTCGTGCTCGTGACGTGTCTCGCCGCTCCTGCCGCGAGCGCCGCCTCCTTGAAGATCGGGGCCCCGGCGCCGGACTTCACGCTCCCGGCCGCCGCCGACGGAAAGCCGGTCGCGCTGAAGGAGCTCCTCGCGAGGAGCAAGGCGGTCGCGGTCGTGTTCGTCGCGACGCAGTGTCCCGTCTCGAACGCCTACAACGCGCGCATGGCCGCCCTCGGAAAGGAGTACGCGGCGAAGGGCATTCCCTTCGTCGGGATCAACAGCAACAGGACGGAGCCGGCGGCCGAGGTGAAGGCCCACGCGGAGAAGCACGGTCTCGCGTTCCCCGTCCTCAAGGACAACGGCAACAGGATCGCGGACGCCTACGGGGCGACGAAGACGCCGGAAGCCTTCGTCCTCGACCCCAGGGGAACCCTGCTCTACCACGGACGCATCGACGAGAATCAGGACGATCCCGAGAGCGTGAAATCGCCGGACCTGAGGAACGCGCTCGACGCCGTTCTCTCGGGGAGGCCCGTTCCCGCGGCCGAGACGAAAGCCTTCGGCTGCACGATCAAGCGCGTTTGAGGCTCGCCTCGAGGATCCTGCTGCCGGCCGCGGCGGTCGCGGCCTTCGCGCGGCCCGCCGTTTCCGAGTCCGTGAAGCTCGTGAAGCCGGAGCAGTATCGCGCGCGCGTCGTCGCGGCGAAGAAGGGCCGCGTCCTTCTCGTGAACTTCTGGGCGACGTGGTGCGACCCGTGCCGCGAGGAGATGCCCGCCCTCGTCTCCGCCGCAAAAGGATTCTCCTCGAAGGAACTGGCCGTCGCCCTCGTGTCGACCGACTCCCTGAAGAAGACGAGGGAGGTGCAGAAGTTCCTCGCGTCCGGGAAGATCCCGTTCATCTGCTGGCAGGTGAAGAGCCCCGATCCGCAGGCCTTCATCGACGCCGTGGACAAGAGCTGGGACGGCGCCGTGCCTTACACGCTCGTCTACGACCGCAAGGGGGAGCTCGTCGCGCGGCTCGCGGGGCCTCAGACCGAGAAATCCTTCGACGAGGCCGTCCGCAAGGCGCTGGCGCCGCGCCCTTGACGCGCCGCCGGTTCGACGCCCTCTTCCTCGATCGCGACGGGACGCTCGTCGCCGAGCGCGGTTTCCTGGCAGATCCGCGCGACGTGCGGCTCGCGTCGGGCGCGGCGAAGCGCCTTCGCACGTTCCAGCAGCAGGGCACGGCCCTCTTCATCGTCACGAACCAGTCCGGCCTCGCGCGCGGATTCCTGACCCGGGAGCAGGTGGACGCCGTGAACGCCGAGGTCGTGCGGCGCTACGCCGCCTCGGGTGTCCGGTTCGCGGGCGTTCTCGTGTGCCCGCACCACCCCGAGGCCGTGATCGCCTCGCTTCGCCGCAAATGCCGCTGCCGCAAGCCCGGAACTCTTCTGCACGAGCGGGCCCTCCGTGCCCGCGGACTCGAGGCGCGGCGCTCGGCGGTCGTGGGAGACAAGTGGGACGACGTCGCGTCCGGCCTCTCTCTCGGCGCGGCGACGGCGCACGTCCTCACGGGATACGGCCGGAGGGACCGGCCGCTCGTTCGGGCCCGCGCGCCCGGTGCGATACTCGCCACGACGCTCGCCGATGCGCTCGACCAGCTCCTCTCGCGCCCGCCGTCTCGCCGTCCGCCGCGGAGGCCCGCGTGACGCCTCGTGAAATCGCCGCGCTCGCGGCCGCGGCGCCCAGCGTCACGGTCGCGGTCGCAGGAGACCTCATGCTCGACGAGACGTGGGTGGGCACCGTCGAGCGGGTGGCGCCCGAGGCTCCCGTCCCGCTGCTCTCCCTCGCGGCGATGAGCCGCCGCGCCGGCGGCGCGGGAAACGTCGTCGAGAACCTCTCGTGCCTCGGGGCGCGCGTCGTCACGCTGGGCGCCGTGGGGCCGGGCGAGGAAGGCGCATGGCTCGCGCGGCGCCTCGAGACGCTGCCGGGAGCCTCGGGCACGATCGTCGTCGACCCGCTGCGGGCGACGCCGGTCAAGCGTCGGATGGTCTCCGAGGGACGCCAGATGCTGCGCGTGGACGAGGAGGTCGCCTCCTCGCTGTCGCCGGCCGCCGAAGCCGCGCTCCTCGCCGCGGCGCGGCGCGCCGTGGACTCCGCCGACGTACTCCTTCTCTCCGACTATGCGAAGGGCACGCTCACGCCGGCTCT
>DATGDV010000072.1:0-5740 GCA_035310685.1 Thermoanaerobaculia bacterium | reverse complement strand
GCCCGGGAGTTTTCTTAGAAAAGGAATTCGATCAAAGCGCCGGGAACTGCCGCAGCGCGCCCCGATGGCACTGTCTCATTACCTTTCTAAGAAAGATCACCTGATCCGCTGAATCCAGCGCAGAGGCGCGGCACCGACCTTTCGGTCGCTCCTGCCTCTCTTCGCGCTTTGAGCAAATCTTCATTCCTGTTTTTCCAGCAGCGTCCTCAGTCGCTTGAAGGCCCGTGCCCTGTGTGAGTCTCTGTTCTTCTCTTCCTCGCTCATTTCCGCCCATGTTCTCGTGCCGCCCTCCGGGATGAAGAGGACGTCCCAGCCGAAGCCGTTCGTCCCGCGCGGATGAAGGGCGATCGAGCCCGTGACGTGCCCCTCCGCCATGACGACCTCGCTCAAGGCCTGACCGGGGCGCGCGACCGCCAGGACGGAGACGGCTTCGGCGGACCGGTCGGCGAAGCCGTCGAGCATCTTCGCGAATCCGTCGTAGCCGGCTCCCGCGGTGACCCATTTCGTGAGCGGTCCCGGGAAGCCGCCCCAGGCGTCCACCGTGAGTCCCGAATCCTCGACCAGGACGGGAACACCGAGAGCCCCCGCCGCGACGATCGCCTTGGCGCGGGCCACCTCGGCGAAGTCGAGGGACTGGATTTCGGGAATCTCGACGTCCTTCACCGCGACCTCGCGTCCCAGAAAGGCCGCCGCCTCGCGCGCCTTGCCCGCGTTCGAGGTCACGAACGTCAAGCCGGCGAGAAGGTCCGTCACCGCGGGCGGACCGGCGCGCCCTGCTCGTCGAGCTTCACGCGATAGGCTTTCAGGCCTTTCGTGAGGCCTTTCAGGCGCTGCTCGCCGAGGGGCTCGAACACGAACGCGTCGCCCGCGAGCAGCGCCGTGTCCTCGCCGACGACGATCTCGTTCGGGCCGGCGACGTAATCCTCCAGCCGCGCCGCCACGTTCACGGTGTTGCCGAGAACGGTGTAGTCGACGCGCCGGTCGGACCCGATGTCGCCCACGACGGCACGACCCGTGTTGACGCCCACGCGCACCGCGACCTTACCTTCACCGCGCCGGGCGCGCTCGGCGTTCCAGGCCGTCAGGCTCTCGATGAGCCTCGCGGCGGCCGCCACCGCCCGGCGCGGATGGTCCGGCTGCGGGATCGGGGCGCCGAAGAACGCCATCACGGCGTCGCCGATGAACTTGTCGAGCGTGCCGCCCTGCTCGAAGATCGCGTCGGCGGCGAACGTGAACACGGTCTCGAGAAAGCGCGACAGCTCCTCGGGCGCCATTCCTTCGGCGGCGGTCGAAAAGCCGACGATGTCCGCGAAAAACACGCTCACGTCGCGCGTGCGCACCTTCTCCACGCCCGCGGGCCCTTCGGACACGATCTCCTCGACGACTCCCGGGGAGTGATAGCGCGCGAGGCGCTCGCGGATTCGCTCCTCGCGCGCGACACGCCCCTGCAGGCGTGCGCGCTCGATCGCGACCGCGGCGAAGTTGCCGAGCGCGGTCAGAAGGTCGAGATCGTCCGAGGTGAACGTGCCGGTCTTGAGCGGCGTGTCGACGTGGAGGGCCCCGATGACGTTCTCGCGATTCCACAGCGGGACGCACATGGCGGACCGGATCTGCTGGATGCGGATCGACTGGCCGGCCTCGAACCGGTCGTCGGTGAGGGCGTCGGACGTCAGGACCGCCACGCGCTCGCGCACCACCGTCTCGACGATCGTGTGAGAGAACGTCTCGGCCGCTTCGGGACCCGCCCGCCCTCTCTGGCGCGCGAGAGTCGCGACGAGCCGGCCCCCGTCCTCCCGGAGGACGACGACGGCCCGCTCGGCGGGCAGGAAATCGAAGAGCAGGTCGACGACCTTCGAGAGAATCTGGTCGACGTCGGGCGCCTCGATGAGCGTCCGCGCGACCTGAACGAGGATCTCGAAGATCTTCTCGCGCGCCTTTTCGGGGGGATGCCGACGCCCGGCGAGCGTCCCGCCGACGTCCGTGACGCCGGTGCCGGTTGCTTCGAGGTTGAAATCGCGGTTGAAATCGGCGATCGAGCGGACGTACGTCGAGCTGGAGTCGCTGAGCGTCTTCGCCGCGACGCTCCTCGTCGTGGGCTGCTCGCGCACCTGAAGCGTGAAGGTGCCGACCGAGAGGACGTCGTTCGCCTTCAGCGGCGAGCGGGCCGCGAACTCCCCGTTCACCTTGATGCCGTTCGTCGACTTCAGGTCTTCGACCGTCCACACGCCTCCGCGCTCGGACAGAAGAGCGTGCCGGCGCGACACGGAGAAGTCGTTCAGGACGATCCCGTTCTCGCTCGAGCGGCCGATGGACACGTCGCCGCCGGAAAGAAGGAAGCGCCGGGTCTGCCCCTCGACCTCGTAGACGATCTCCAGCATCGGCAGGAGGGAGTTTATAAGGACCCGGACGAGCCGCCGTGGCGCTCTTCCGGCTCAGTCGGGCGGGGGCTCCCGCTCGGCCGTCCGGGTGAAACGGACGCGGACGACTTTCCACACCGCCACCGGCTGCCCCGCGATCCGCGCCGGCCGGAACGTCCACCGGCGCACGGCATCCCCGGCCGCCTCCGTCATGCCGGCAACACCGGGACTCAGCACCTCGATCTTGCCGACGGTGCCGTTCGCCTCCACGACGATGCGGAGGACGACCTCGCCGCTCAGGTTCAACCGGCGAGCCGCATCCGGGTAGCGAGCATCGACGCGCGTCACGAGGACGGGCGGCTCGGCTCCTTCCGGAAGGGAGGGCAGCGGCGCGCGCGGGAGAGCCGGCGTGGCGACGGCGGCGGGCGAAGTCGGATGGAGCGGAGCCGCTGGAGACCCCGCGCCCGGGGTGGATCCCGGAGCCGCGAGCGGCTGCACCTCGGGCACGACTCCCCGCCCGGAACGCCCCGCGCCCATCGCCGGGACGGCCGAGGGAAGAAGCCGTACCGAACGCGCGGGCACGAACGCGAGGATCCCGCCCGCGAGGCGAACGCCGAAAAAATCGTGGTCCGCGAGCACGACCTCGACGTCCTCGCCGTCGTCGAGCGTCCCCCACCGCGCGGCGCCATAGTCGGGGGCCAGAAGGATCGGGCAGGACTCGACGGCGCGGGCCGGCTGAGGCGCGAATCCCGCCACGGCGGCCGCCCGTTTCCCGCGCGCGTCGCGGTCGGCGATCCGCTCGAAGCTGCCGGCCGGGATCCAGACGTCCCGGCCGTCCGCCAAGACGTGCACCGCGTCGCCGCGAGCCTCGCGCACCTTGAGCGCGGTTCCACGAGGCAACGTGAGGGCCGCAGGCGACTTCGGCTCCGCCGAAACGCGTCCGGTCACATGCTCGAGCGTGACGATGCCGCGGTCATCCGGCGGAACCGACGGGGACCGCCCCGCCGGGCCGCTCTTGCGGCAGGCTCCGCCGAGCGCGAGCGCGCAGCAGGCGGCGGCGACGGCGAGCGGGCGCGTCAGGGGCGGCCCATCAGCGTGGCGAGGATCGCCTTCTGCACGTGGAGGCGATTCTCCGCCTCGTCGAAAATGACGGAGCGCGGCCCGTCGCAGACTTCGGCCGCCACTTCCTCGCCGCGATGGGCGGGAAGGCAATGCATGAAGACGGCATCGGGGTGCGCGCGGGCGAGGAGCTCGTTCGTGACGGTCCATCCCGCGAAGTCGCGCGCGCGCTTCTGCTGCTCGGCCTCCTGGCCCATGGACGCCCACACGTCGGTATAGACGACGTGCGCCCCCTCAACGGCTTCCTCCTTCGAATGCGTGAGGAGCAGCGTCGTGCCCGCCGCGGCGGCGTCGGCACGCGCATTCGCCGTGACGGTCGCGTCCGGCTCGTACCCGTTCGGCGTCGCGATCGCCACGTGGACGGCGCACTTCGGGCCGCCGTACATCAGCGAGTGCGCCATGTTGTTCCCGTCGCCGACGTACGCGAGCTTGAGCGAGGCCAGCTTTCCGAACTTCTCGCTCATCGTGAAGTAGTCCGTCAGCGCCTGGCACGGGTGGAGGAGGTCCGTCAGGCCGTTGACGACGGGGACCGTCGCGTGACGGGCGAGCTGGAGGACCGTTTCGTGCGCGAACGTGCGGGCCATGATGCCGTTGACGTAGCGGGAGAGGACCTTGGCCGTGTCCGCGATCGGCTCGCCGCGCCCGAGCTGGATGTCGCGCGACGACAGGAACTGCGCGGTCCCCCCGAGCTGCGTCATGCCCGCCTCGAACGAGACGCGCGTCCGGGTGGACGCCTTCTCGAAGATCATCGCGAGGATCTTCCCGGAGAGCGCCGTCCGGAACTCCGCCGGACGCTCTTTCATCCGCGCGGCGAGGGCGAAGAGGGCCGCGACGTCGGCGGCCGTCAGGTCGTGGATCGAGACGAGGTCCTTCTTAAACATGCCTTCCCTTTTACACCGGATCGCGTACGAGCGGCATCGTCATGCAGCGCGGCCCCCCGCGCGCGCGGGACAGCTCGGGCGCCGAGAGCAGGATCGCGTGCTTGCCGCCTTTCCTCAGGTCGAGCGTCTCCCGTCCGAGCAGGAGATCGTCGTCCGCGACGACCGTGTACCCCTCGCGAACGAGGGAATCCGCGGTGCGCTCGTTCCGGTCGTAGCAGAGAATGACGCCGGGCGCGAGCGCGAACGCGTTCGCGCCGTCGGTCCACTGTTCGCGCTGCTGGTCGATCGGATCGGCGCCGCCGCAGAGGATCGGAACGAGGTCGATGCCGAGCGCCGCGAGCGCCGAGAGCAGGTCCTCCCTCGTGGTCCACGTGATCTCGCGCGCCGTGAGGTCGGCCTCGTACACGTCCGCCTCCTCGGCCCCGCCGGAAAGGATCATCGGCCCGTAACAGAGGCACTCGCCGGCCGAGATGTGCGTGAAGACCGTGTCGAGGTGCATCGTCGCGCGCTGGGGCGGAATCGCGACGACGAGGATCTTCCTCACCTGCGAGCCCTCCCGCTTGAGAGCCTCGGCGAGGCGCTCGATCGTCGTCTTCTCCGTGCGCTCGGAGTAGCCGATGACGAGCACTTCCGGGGAAAGGACGAGCACGTCGCCTCCCTCGAGCGTGGGACGCATGCGCGCCCACGCGAGATCGCGCCCTTCGGCCGCGGGAAACTCCTGGAACCAGAGGCGCGGTCCCGCGCCTGCGAAGCGGGGATGCCGGGCGAAGACCGCACCGGACAGCAGCGGCTCCCGCCAGCGCGCCCGCGTCGCCATCGAGCCCCTGACGACGCGGTCGCCCACGACCGTCGCGGGATCGCGCTGGAAGAACCAGTTCGGGAGCGGCGGCAGCAGGTACAGGGAATCCAGCGAGCCGGAGATCGCCGGTTCGGTGCGCTCGACCCCCTCCACGAGGCCGGCCGCGAGCGGGCCGGCGGGAAGCTCGTTCAGGGCGAGGAGGACCGCGGGCGGCCAGGCGAGGAGCCTTCCGAGCTCCGAGAGCACCTCGTGGCGTGCGTCGGGATCGCGGAGGATCTCCTCGAGGAGCTCCTGAACCTCGAGCACCTCGTCCGCCACGAAGCGGAGCACCTGCCGGAACCGACGGTGCTCCTCGCGCGCGCGGGCGCCGAAGAGGATGTCGTCGAAGAGCAGGTCCTGCATCATCGAGGGCACCATCCGGTCGATCTCGCGACCGGGCTCGTGGACGAGGACCGAGCGGAGACGCCCGATCTCGGAATCGACGCGGAGAGTCATCGCGGGTCTCGAAGGGGCCTCTCGGGCCGCCGCCGGGATGCTAACCTGAACGCCTGCAGGATCGCGCCCATGAGCGAGGAAGTCGACTT
>DATGDV010000071.1:0-2792 GCA_035310685.1 Thermoanaerobaculia bacterium | reverse complement strand
ACCAGGTCCGGTATCTCGACGCGGCCGAGAGAACCGTGCGGCGTTCTCTCGAATCCGGGACCGAAGAGGACGCTTGCGACGCGATGAAACGAGCCTTCCCTTCGTTTCGACTCGGAATCGTGCTCCCGGCGCTCGTGGCTCGTCTCCGTTAGTGCGCCCGCATCATCCGGGCCGCGGAATCCCCGGACTAAGATTCATCGCTTGGAGCAGCCAGAAAGGAAATCACGCGTGAGCTACACCAAACAGGAAGCCCTCGACTACCATTCCTCGGGTCGCAAGGGGAAGCTGGAGATCGTCCCCTGCAAGCCGACCGGCACGGCCCACGATCTCACCCTCGCCTACTCGCCCGGCGTGGCCGAGCCCTGCATCGAGATCGCGCGCGATCCCGAGCTCGTCTACGAGTACACGGGCAAGGGGAACCGCGTCGCCGTCGTCTCCAACGGGACCGCCGTTCTCGGCCTCGGCGACATCGGCCCGCTGGGCGCCAAGCCCGTCATGGAAGGAAAGTGCGTCCTGTTCAAGAAGTTCTCGGACATCGACGGGTTCGACATCGAGGTCGACGAGAAGGATCCCGACAAGCTCATCGAGTGCGTCGCTCGTCTGGAGCCGACGTTCGGCGGCATCAATCTCGAGGACATCAAGGCGCCCGAGTGCTTCTACATCGAGGAGAAGCTCAAGGCGCGAATGAAGATCCCCGTCTTCCACGACGACCAGCACGGGACGGCGATCATCTCCGCGGCCGCGTTCCTGAACGCGCTCGAGCTCACGGGCAAGAAGCTCGAGGACGTGAAGGTCGTCTTCGCCGGCGCCGGCGCGGCGGCCGTCGCCTGCGCGAACCTCTACATCACGTACGGGGTGAAGCTCGAGAACATCCTGATGGTCGACCGGACCGGCGTGATCTGGAAGGGCCGGAAGGAGAACATGAACCCGTACAAGGAGCGCTTCGCCCGCGACACGAAGAAGCGCACGGTCGCCGAGGCTCTCGAGGGAGCCGACGCGTTCATCGGGGTCTCGGCCGCGAAGCTGATCGACGGGGACATGATCAAGAAGATGGCGAAGGACCCGCTCATTTTCGCGATGGCGAACCCGGTGCCCGAGATCACGCCCGAGGAGGCGAGGGCGGCGCGTCCCGACGTCATCATGGCGACGGGCCGCGCGGACTATCCGAACATGGTCAACAACGTCCTCGGCTTCCCGTTCATCTTCCGGGGCGCGCTCGACTGCCGCGCGATGCAGATCAACGAGGCCATGAAGATCGCCGCCTCGAAGGCCCTCGCAGACCTCGCGAAGGAAGACGTGCCCGACTCCGTCGCCCGCGCGTACGGCGTCGAGGGATTCCGGTTCGGGCGCGACTACCTCATCCCGAAGCCGTTCGACTGGCGCGTGCTCCTGTACGTCGCCCCGGCGGTGGCCGCGGCGGCGGCGGCGACGGGCGTCGCGAAACAGCCCATCAAGGACATGGACGCCTATCGCCGGAAGCTCGAGGGAATGCTCTCGCGCTCGCGGTCGTTCATGCAGGTCATCCACGAAAAGGCGAAGTCGAGCCCGAAGCGGGTCGTCCTGGCCGAGGGCGACCACCCGAAGATCCAGAGGGCGGCCAAGATCCTGGCCGAGGAGGGGATCGCCTCGCCGATCCTTCTCTCGCGCGGGAAGAAGGCCGAGTCCGCGCTGAAGGCGCTCGACGTCAAGTCGGGCGTCGCGGTCGTCGATCCGGAGGAGCACCCGCACTTCAAGGGATACGTCGACGCTTTCTGGGAGAAGCGGAAGCGCCACGGCGTGACGAAGGAGGACGCGCAGCACATGATGCGCGTGAGGAACTTCTTCGCCGGGATGATGGTCGCCCAGGGGGACGCCGACGTCGCCCTCTCGGGCCTGACGACGTACTACCCGGAGACGATCAGGCCCGCGCTGCTGACGATCGGCGTCGCGCCCGATGCGAAGAAGGTCTCGGGTCTCTACATTCTCATCCTCCAGGACCGGGTCTTCTTCTTCGCCGACACGACGGTCAACATCGACCCGACGGCCGAGGACCTCGCCGAGATCGCGATCCGGTCGGCCGACACCGCGAAGCTCTTCGACATCGTGCCGCGCGTGGCGATGATCGCCTTCTCCAACTTCGGCTCGACCCGCACGCCGCAGACCGACAAGGTGCGCGCGGCCGTGAAGCTCGTGCACGAGCGCCGGCCGGACATCGAATGCGATGGCGAGATGCAGGCTGACACCGCCGTCCTGCCCGATTTCCTGCAGGAAAACTATCCGTGGACGGCGCTCACCGGCGCGCCCAACGTCCTCGTCTTTCCGGAGCTGCAGAGCGCGAACGCCGCCTACAAGCTCGTCTGGCGCCTGGGGAAGGCGGATGCGATCGGGCCGATCCTCATGGGGATGGGCAAGCCCGTCCACGTCCTCCAGCGGGGCGTCGAGGTCTCGGACATCGTGAACATGGCCGCGTTCGGCGTGGTGGACGCGCAATCGCGGAAGAGCTGAGACCCGGGCGCGCGGCCCGCTCGTCCGTTACGATGCGGGCCGCGTGGACATCCTCACGACAGTGAGCGGGCTCCTGGCGGCGTGGGCCGCGGGGCCCGCGTGCGATGCCTTCCTGAGGTGGCGGCGCCTCGCGGTGCCGGGGAGCGCGCGAGCCGCCGAGGGCGCACGCGCGCCCTGGAGGCTTCTCGTCGTCATCCCGTCGCGAGCCGAGGGAGCGCGGGTGGGGGACCTCGCGGCGGATCTGAGAAGAGAGTCGGAGAGAGAAGAGAAAGAGAAGAAAGAGAAGATTTCTTTGAAGGTGGAAGAGG
>DATGDV010000070.1:0-5925 GCA_035310685.1 Thermoanaerobaculia bacterium | reverse complement strand
CGAGAAAGCAGAGCCCGAGCATCGAGCAGCATTCGACGGCGTGGAGCGGATCCTTCGACGCGAGCTGGAACTCGCCGATCGCCTCGTCCGTCAGACCCATCTCCTTGTACGCGATGCCGAGGTTGTAGTGCGTCTCGTAGTCCTCGGGCGACAGCTGCTGCTCGACGCCCTTCTTGAACTCGCGGAAGATCTCCTCCAGCGGGATGTCGCCACCGCTCACCTCGGGGACGGCGAGTGCGCCGGATTCCTGCTTCATCTCCGTCTGGAGCTCGCCCGCGAAATTGAAGAACTCCTGTTCGTCGGAGAAGAGCGACGACTCGTCCAAAGGCGGCGCCGGAGGCCCCGGCACGGGCGCCGCCGGAGGGGCGCTCTCCGCGCCGCGCGCCATCTCGTCAGTCAGAGCCCGCCCCAGTTCCGCATCGAGCACGGACTCGAAGTCCTCCGAGAGGATGTCCCGGAGAGCCGGCCGCGCGTCTTCGGCCGCTCCTCCTTCGAGACGTATCCGCCGCCGCGCGAGCTGAGGATGGCCCGGGAACAGGCGCTCGAGCGCCTGCAGCCTTTCCGACGCGTCCACGACCATGCCCTGCTCGAGGCAGAAGTCGATCTCGAGGAGCTCGTCCGCCGGAGGCTCCGTCGCCGGAGGGGCGGGCTCGACCGATGCCGCAGTGACGGCCGGGACCGGAGGGACCTCGGGTGGCGCCTGCGGCCTCCCGGGCCGCGCTCGCGGCAGCGTGTCCTTGAGAAGCGCCGGCAGACCCGGATGCGATTCGCTCGCCTCCCCCATCTCGGCGCTCGTGCGCTCGACGAGGAGCGCGTCGATCGCCGAGACGCGATCGTCGCGGCCGCCGTCCCGGTAGAGGGTCTTGAGCTTATCGGCCTCGGCGAGCGCGACGTTCTTTCGTCCACCCTCGAGCGCGAGCTCGAAAAGCTTTTCGCGCAGGGGAAGCGTGTCCGGCGCGGCCTTCAGGACTCCCCGGAGGTGGTCGACGGCCTTGTCGTAGAGGCCGTACTTCCGGAAGACGTCCGCCTCGGCCAGCGCGGATTCGATCGCATCCGGAGCCATGACCTGTTCGACCGGGGCCTCCGGTTCCGGAACCGGTTCCGGTACCGGCGCCGGCTGCGCGTCGGAGGCGAGCGGCTCTCCCGAAAGCTCGATCGATTCGGCTTCCGAGCCGAGCGCCGCGGGCTCGGCCGGTGCCTGGAACTCGTCGGCAGGCAGCGCGGTCTCGACCTCGAGATCCGTCTCGCGTGGCGCGGGCCGAGGCGCCTCGGACCAGTCCGGCATTCCTTCGTCCAGGGAAGGCGTGAACATCGAGGCCTCGACCTCGCGCGCCGGCTCGAGCGGCTCCACCGAAGGCAGCGTCGCGCGGGGCGGACCCAGGGGCGCCGGTGCGGGAGGCAAAAACGGGGCCGTTCCGGGTTGCGAGAGGCGGCGCACGGCATTCGGAACCGGCCCCGTCGACCCGGGCTCGTGGATGAGCTGGTCGTCCTCGAACTCGAGGATGAACTCCCCTTCCGCGGCTTCTTCGGCCGGAGACGTCGGAACGAACGAGGGCGGAGGAGGAATCGGCGCGGCGGGCTCCTCGGGAACGCGCCGCTGGGCGCTCATCTCCATGGAGGGCCGCGGACGCTTCGCGCTCGTCTCGAGGGGCGGCACCACCGGAATCGCCGGTTTCGCGCGCGATCCGCTGCGTTCCGCCTCGCGCGCCGCCGGAGGCTCGAGCTGGGCGAGACGGGTGCGGAACTCGGCGGAGTCCGGCACGAGCTGGAGCAGCGCGCGCAGACCCGTCGCGGCGTCCCCGATGCGGCCCATGGTCTTGTGGGCGTCGACGAGTGCCGACCTCCAGCGGATCACGTTCGGTGTGTCACCGGCTGCCTCCGCGACCTGGATGACGCGCACGAGCACGTCCTCCCGCCCCGGATTCGCCTCCGCGAGCGGCGCCAGGATCGACAGCGCCTTCTTCGCCTCGCCCCGCCGCATGGCCTGATCGGCGAGGACCGCCGCGGACTCGAACGACAGCGTCGTCGTGCCGCCAGCCTGCTGGACCTTCATCGCGAGCGCGAGCACCTCGGCGCTCGAGGAGTCGATCGACTGGGCTTTCGAGACCCACTCCTGGGCGTCGCGCACGTCGTTTTCCGCGAGGGCGGCCTCGGCCGAAAGCAGGAACAGTGGAACCGACCGCGGCGTCGTCTCCAGCGCCCGGCGCAGGGAGACGCGTGCCTCGCGCGCGCGACCCGCCTCCAGAAGAATCGGGACGAACGCGCGAAGGATCTCGGCGTTGTCCGGCGACATCTGCAGCGCCTTCTCGTAGACCTGGATCGATTCGTCGAGGGCGCCGCGATCGCGCAGGAGCCCCGCGACGATCGCGTATTCCTTGAGGGCGTCGATCTTGCGGCGCGCCTGCGAGTAGAGGTCCGCCAGCTTGACGTGAAGCTGGATGTTGGACGGGTCCGCCAGCGTCATCTTCTGGTAGATCCCGATGGCCGCGACCGTGTTCTCGTTTTTCGTGTGGTAGTCCGCGAGGACCTGGTACTGGCTCTTCGCCTCGGTCGTGAGGCCCTGCTTCGCATACAGCTCGGCGAGCCGCTCGTAGACGTCGAGGCGGGACGGATCCAGCCGGTTGATCTTCTTGTAGATCGCGATTCCCCGCAGGAAGAAGCCGTCGCGGGCAAAGTGCTCGGCGATCTTGGTGAAATACGGGATCGCCTCCTCGTTGCGGTTCAGGCGCGTGAGGAGGTCTCCGACCTTGTTCAGGATGTTGACGTCGCCGGGAATCTCCTCGAGGACCTTCTGGTAGTCCTTCAGGGCGGAGTCGACCCTTCCCTTCGCCAGGGATTTCTCGGCCGAAGCCACGAGAGAGTCGCGCTTGCTCGCCATGATCGCGGTTATGCCGCCCTCGACGTGCCGCGGCGGACGAGAACGCGGTCGAACGTCAACCGATGTTCCGGCGAGGGACCGTGGCGGCGAAGCGCGGAAATGTGTTCGGGTGTCGCGTACCCACGGTGTGATCCGAAGCCGTAAACGGGGAACCTCTTTCCGAGCTCGTCCATTCGGGCGTCGCGCTCCACTTTCGCCACGATCGAGGCTGCGGCAATCGCCGCCACGCGGCCGTCACCGCGGATGTAGGACTCCTGCGCGGCCTCGAGCCCCGGCACGCGGACCGCGTCGACGAGGACGAGCGACGGGACGAGCGAGGCGCCCCGCAGAAGCTCGAGAGCGCGGCGCATCGCGAGAAGCGTGGCCGCGACGATGCCGATCGCGTCGATCTCGGCCGCAGTCGCCGCGCCGATCGCCGCGCCCACCGCGGCCGCGCGGATGCGGGACGCGAGGGCTTCACGGACCTCCGGAAGGAGCACTTTGGAGTCGTCGAGGCCCGGAAGCCCCACGCGGCGGTCGAACACGACGGCGCCCGCGTAGACGGGCCCGGCGAGACAGCCGCGTCCGACCTCGTCCACGCCCGCGATCAGGACATGGCCTCGGGCGCGGGCTTCCTCCTCGATGGCAAAGAGTCTTCTCACCCGCTCCCGCTCGCTCGCGAGGTCGCATGCGTTCCGACTCCCGCCAGATCCCATCCTGCCTCGCTTCCTTCAGCCGGAGTTTCACACCGGCATGGCGATTCCGGGGTCAGTTGTCGCGCTTCTCCGCGATGCGGGCGGCCTTGCCTCGGCGATCGCGAAGGTAATACAGCTTCGCGCGGCGCACCTGACCGTGGCGCTCGACCTCGATCCGTTCGAGGACGGGTGAATGCACCGGGAAGGTACGCTCGACGCCGACACCTTGAGAGATCTTGCGCACCGTGAACGTCTCGCGCGCGCCTCCGCCCTTGCGGGCGATCACGAGCCCCTGGAACACCTGGATGCGTTCCTTCTCGCCTTCCTTGACCTTCACGTGGACTCTGACCGGGTCGCCGGGAGAGAACGGGGGAACGTCCGGGCGAAGGGCGGCCTTTTCGGCCATCAGCAGCTTGTCCGTCATCGCGGAACCTCCAAAATCGTGGTGACGGGACGAAACAGGCGGGGACACTTCGACCGGCACCCCGAGAAAACCGTTCACCCGTGAGGCGCGATTCTAAGGCGAAGGCCTCTCTCTCGCAAGTCTTTCCAGGAGTGCCCTTTCCTCGTCGTCGAGCGCCGCGCCGCGGAGGAGGTCCGGGCGCCGTTCGAGCGTGGCGCGAAGCTGCTGCACGCGCCGCCATCGCCGGATTTCCTCGTGGTGGCCCGAGAGGAGCACCTCCGGCACGTCGAGCCCCCGGAAAGAGCGGGGGCGACTGTAGTGCGGGTAGTCGAGCAGGCCGTCCTCGAAGCTGTCTGCCGCAACGCTCGCCGCGTCTTGGACCACGCCGGGGAGATAGCGGGACACGGCTTCGAGGATCGCGAGCGCGGCTGCTTCGCCTCCGGAAAGGACGAAGTCGCCGAGAGAAATCTCCTCGTCGAAGAGGCCCGCGACACGCGTTCGCTCGTCGATGCCTTCGTAACGGCCGCAGACGAGCGCCAGGCGGGACCGCGCGGCGAGCTCCCGCGCGCACGCGGTGTCGAAGCGCCGGCCCTGGGGCGAAAGGAAGACGACATGCGGCGGCGCGCCCGCCTCGTTCCGGAGCGCCTCCACCGCCGCGAAGACGGGCGGCGCCGTGAGCACCATTCCCGGGCCGCCCCCGTAAGGCTCGTCGTCCACCTTGCGATGCGGGTCTTCGGAGAAATCGCGAAGGTCCACGAGATGGACGTCGAGGATCCCCGTTTCCACCGCGCGTCCCACGAGAGACTCCCCGAGCGGCGAGGCGAAATAGCCGGGGAAGAGCGTGACGATGTCGATCCGCACGCGCCGAGCCTAGTCCAGGAGGCCGGCCGGCGGGTCCAGGACGATGCGCCTCTCCGCGACGTCGACCGAAACCACGATCGGTCGCGCGAACGGCACGTCTCGCGCGCCGCGGGCGGTTTCGAGGACGAGAAGTGGGTGCCCGCCCGCGTCGGAGAGCTCTCTCACGACGCCGAGCGACCGTCCGGCGCGGTCCACCGCTTCACAGCCCTCGACCTCCCAGTGGTAGACGTACCCGGGAGGGCGCGGAGCGACCTCGTTCCGCGAAACGCGCAACTCCGCGTCCCGGAGGCCCTCGGCGGCGGCGACGTCCGAAATTCCTTCGAAAGCGATCAGCAGGCGGCCGCCGTGCCGCCTCGAGGAGGCGATTCGCGCGTCGCGAGCCGGGCCGCGTTCGACGGCCAGCTCCACTCTCAGACCTTCGGAAAACCTCTCCGGAAAATCCGAGAGCGGCTCGACGACGACTTCTCCCGAGAGACCGTGCGGCTTGACGACCCGCCCGATGACGACCCGATCGTCCGGCGCGATCATGGAAACCGCCCAGATCCCGGCGTCAGACCGGCTTCGCGATGAGCTTCCGCACGGTCTCCGATGCGCTCGCGCCCTTCGCGATCCAGGCCTTCGCCTTGTCGCGGTCGAAATCGACGCGCGGCGGGTTCTTCGTCGGGTCGTAGTGGCCGAGCTCCTCGACGATCTTCGCGGTGGGCGTTCGGCGCCCGTCCGAGACGACGATGCGGTAGGCCGGGGCGTTCGTGCCGCCGACGCGGCGCAGGCGGATCTTGAGCATGACTCTTCCTTCCGTTTCACGAGAGACGAAGGTCAGCCGCGCATCCGCGCGGCACCCTTCATCATCTTCTTCATCGACAGATACTGTTTCAGGAGCTGGTTCACTTCCGGCACGGACGTGCCGGATCCCTTCGCGATTCGCTTCTTGCGGCTCCCGTCGAGAATCTTCGGATCCTCGCGCTCGGCCGGCGTCATCGAGTCGATCATGGCCTCGAGGCTCTTCGTCGCGTCCTCCGGGATGTCGAGGTTCGCGAGGCCCTTGAGAGGCCCGACCTTCGGCAGGTGTCCGAGGAGGCCGCCCAGAGGACCCATCTTCTTGAGCTGCG
>DATGDV010000069.1:0-8860 GCA_035310685.1 Thermoanaerobaculia bacterium | reverse complement strand
AGCACCTCGCCTTCGTGCGGGCCGGCCGCCACCGCGCCGCCCTCTCCCTCTTCCCTTCTAGGCAAAATCTTCTTCTTCGTTCCTCTCTTCCGAACGATCCCCAGCGCCTTCAGCCGCTTCTTCCAGTCCTCCCCTTCTGAGGAATCCACCTTCGGAGGATAATTCCCCGAAGCCATGAGCGACACCCTCCTCGTGCTCTGCCCCGACTGCGGTTCGACGCTGAAGGTGGACCCGGACACCGGCGCCGTCCTCGCGCACGAACCCGCGGCGGCGAAGAACAAGCTCTCTTCGCTCGAGGAGGCCGCGAAAGAGAACGTGCGGCGGAGAGAACGCGCCGAGGACCTCTTCGCGGCCACGGTCGAACGCGAGAAGAACAAGGCCGGCATTCTCGAGAAGACGTTCAAGGAAGCGCTCGAGCGCGCGAAAGCCGATCCCGGGAAGCCCAAGGGGATCTTCGACGACGACTGACTCGGTTCGCGAAGGCTTCGAACTCGTCGCGCGAATCCCGCCGGCGGCACGCTAGGCCGATCGCGCGTTCGCCGCCCCACCCGAGGCGGCGAGCCACTCGTTCGGGTCGTGGGTCAGGGCCCCGGCCGGAAGCCACTCCCAGAGCGGGCCCAGGTCCCTCCGGACGCGCCTCTCGAAAAACCCCGGAAGATCCACGCGGCCGCCTTCGAAGAACCGAAGGACCTCCGGGTCGGCGTCCATCTGTCGCCGCAACGCGACGATGGACCTCAACCATCCGTGGCCACCCGCGGAGACGGCCCTCACGAGGTGGAGCCCGCGCGTGATCGAGCCCCTGCCGGAGCTCCATCGCCTCGTGATGGCCCGCCACGAAAGGGCATGTCGGGTCAGGTCGATGACGTGATCGAAGAACTCGCGCCAGGCGTAGTTCTTCGGCCTCACGTTGATCCCGTCGCTGTTGTTGAGGAAATGGAACGGGAGGCCGGTGACCCGGTTCGCGCGCTGGTACCCGAGGTTGACGGGCGCGGCCTGGCCGAAGGCCGTGAGCAGGTGGAGCGACGGGTAGGCCGCGGGCGTCAGGTCCACGAACCGCTTCGTCAGCTCGAAGGGTGAGGAACCCTCGTCGACGTCGAGCCCGAGCACGAAGTTCGCCTGGACGTACGGAACGTAGCGAAGAATGAGGTTGACGTGGTCGGCGACCCGCCGGACCTTCTCGATTCCCTTCAGCGTGCCCGTCCGGGACTTCTCGTCGAGGCCGTACCACGATTCGATCCCCGACAGGAGCGCCTTGAACCCGTTGCGCCGGAGCCGCTTCAGGCGCGCCTCGGAGAGGAGCGAGAGGCTGCTCTCCGCGATGAAATCCGCGCGGCCCGGCGGCACGACGGTCTCGATCGCGTCCATGACCTCGTCGAAGCGCACGCCGAAGTTCGGGTCGTGCCACCCGACGCGCACGTGGCGGAACTTCCGGACCAGAAAAGACAGATCCTCCTTCAGGACTCCCGGATCGAAGGGCCGGAAGGGCACCGTCGAGTCGATGCAGAAGCTGCACGAGTACGGGCAGCCGAGGCTGCCGATCATCGAGACGATCTTCAACGCCGGCGCCTTCCGCAGGATGGCCTCGAGGAAAGGCCAGCGCTCGCGGACTCCGGGCAGCGTCTCCGGCTGGCCTTTCGCCGACAGGAGCGCACCGCGGGGCCTGTGCGGCGCGCAGTCGCGCAGGACCTCCTCGACGAGGGGCTTGTCCGTGAACCCGAGAACGTAGTCGAAGTAGCGGGCCGCGTCCTGCGGATAGCAGCGGGCGTGGGGCCCGCCCAGGACCGTCACGGCTCCGCGGGACTTCAGAAGCGCGCTCACGGCGTAGGCGGTGTGGGCGGCTTCCGTGAACGCCCCGACGAAGACGAGGTCCACGTCGCGTGGAAGCTCCTCCATGAGATCCTCGAATCCGGTGTAGCAGACGAGGGAGACGTCGTGGCCGAGCTCGGTGCACCACACGGCGACCACCTGCGGCATGATGCTCGCGAAGTTCGCATTCATGAGGCGCGCGTACGTCGCACGCGTCGGACCCTTGCTCACGAGGTCGATGACGACGATGCGGAGTCTTCGCATGGCCCGGCTTCCCGGAAAACATGCGAGTCCACGAGTGGGAAGTCTTCAGGAATTCACAGGGTTTTCGTGGTACGGAGGTACTAGTCGCTGTAGTCCAGGTACCAGAGCAGCCAGGAAACGGCGACGCCGAGGATCACGGCGAGGAAGATCCACACGGCGAGCATGGGCCAGCGGTTGCCGTACATCGACTGGATCTTCAGGTAGACGCCGAGGGCGACGAGGACGCCCACGAGCCGGAAGATCCACGCGCGCACGCGCCGCCAGCGCTCCGTCGCCTCTTCCTCCTCGACCTGACGCAGCGAGGCCAGGACGCGGCGTTTCTTCTCGACGTCGCGCCTCCGGGCCTTCATGCCCTCCGTGACGAGGGGCGCGGTGCCCTCCGAGGCGATGCGTGCGGCGCCCGCCTTCGCGCCTGCCGTGTAGACCGGCGGCGCCACCGGCCCGATGATGCGCGTCGTCGGCCGCGTACCGCCCGCCGGAGTCGGGGCGTCCGGGCCTTTGGGCTCTTCCGCCATATGCGGAAAGGTTACACCCTCGCGCGAATTCTCAGGCTGGGTGGGCGGGCAGCGCCCGAGCCGCGAGCTCGAGGACGTCGAAGGCCTCGGTCTTGCCGGCGAGCTCGGTCTTCGCGTTTCCGAGCATCACCATGCAGAACGGACAGGAAACGCCGACCGCGTCCGTCCCGTTCTCCTCGATCTCCCGGAACCGCGCCTGGTTCACGCGCGCTCCGATCGTCTCGTCCAGCCACATGCGCCCGCCGCCCGCGCCGCAGCACATGCCGTTCCCGCGGCTGCGCGGGAGCTCCTTCAGCGCGATTCCCGGGATCGCGCTCAGCAGCTCGCGCGGCGCGTCGTAGATGCCGTTGTGGCGCCCGAGGTAGCACGGGTCGTGGAAGGAGAGCGACCGGGCCTCGCCGTTCACGAGGCGGATGCGCCCCTCGCGGACGAGGCGCGACACGAGCTCGGTGCCGTGCATGACCTCGAACTTCCCGCCGAAGTCCGGGTACTCGTTCGCGAGCGTGTTGAAGCAGTGCGGGCAGTTCGTGACGATCTTCGTCACGCCGTAGCCCTTCAGCGTCTCCACGTTCTGCTGCGCGAGCGTCTGGAAGAGATACTCGTTCCCGAGGCGGCGCGCCGCGTCGCCCGTGCAGGTCTCCTCCGTTCCGAGGATCGCGAACGTCACGCCGGCCTCGTGGAGGAGGAGCGCGAGCGACCGCGAGACGCGCTTGCCGCGCTCCTCGTACGAGCCCGCGCAACCCACCCAGAAAAGCACCTCCACCTTCGCGTCGCCGGCCTCGGCCATCGTCAGAACCGGGAACGGCAGGTCCTTCGTCCACGCCGCGCGGTCCGCCGCGGCGAGGTTCCACGGGTTGCCCTGGCGCTCCATGCCGTTGAAGGCCGTCTGCGCCTCCTTCGGGAACTCGCTCTTCTCGAGGACGAGGTGGCGGCGGAGGTCCGTGATCTTGTCCACGTACGTGATCCCCACGGGGCACGCGTGCTCGCAGTAGCGGCACGTCGTGCAGGCCCAGATCGTCTCCTCGTCGATCCAGCCTCCGATGAGCGGGGTTCGCGAGGCGAGCGCCGCCTCGGCCGAGCCGTCGCCGCGGCCTGCGTCGGCCTCGATCAGCGCGTCCGCGTCCGTGTAGAGCGCGTTGCGCAGGTCCACCATGAAGCCCTTCGGCGTGAGCGGCTTCCCCGTGAGGTGCGTCGGGCAGATCTCGCGGCACCGCCCGCACTCGGTGCACGTGAACATGTCCAGCTTCTGCTTCCAGGTGAAGTCCTCGATCCTGGACACGCCGAACTTCTCGGCCTCGGCCGCCTTCTCGATGTCGAACGTCGTCATCTTCCCGGCGGGCTCGAGCTTCGCGAAGAACAGGTTCGGGAGCGCCGTGATCACGTGGAAGTGCTTCGCGAACGGCAGATAGTTCCCGAACACGAAGATCGCGACGAGATGGGCCCACCAGGCGCCGAAATAAACGGCCTGCAAAGAGGCCGACGAGAGAGAAGAAATTTGCCTAGAAAGCGAATAGGTCAGGGGCTCCCAGAGAGCGTTTCGTGCGAGGGCGGCGTGCGCGGCGGCGCTGGCTGCAGGTCCGCCCGCCACGATCGCTCCCGGTGTCTTCGCCGCGTCCAGCGCCATCTTCGCGGCGCCGGCGCCGAAGTCCGTCACCATGAGGAATCCGATGAGGAGGAGGATCAGGTCCGCGTCGAACGACGGGTCGAGCCGCTCCTTCCTCACGACGTGGCGGCGCGCGAGGGCGAGGACGACGCCGGCGAACGTCGTCAGGAGGACGACGTCCTTGACGAGGAGATATCCCTGCCAGAAGCCCGCCGGAAGGAACGGGAGGCCGGCCCCGGGGAAAAGGCCCTCGAACACGAGCATGAGCGTGCGCAGCAGGAGCACGAGGAAGCCGCTGAAGATGAGCGCGTGGTAGAGGCCCGCGTACGGGTCGCGGAACATCTTCCGCTGCAGGAGCCCGTACTCGATCATGTGCCAGAGGCGCGCCATCGGACGGTCGAGGCGGTCTTCGGGCGGCCCGCCGAGCGTGAGGAGCTGGACGCGGCGCGACGCGGTGTACGTGAAAAAGGCAAGGGCGGCGAGCAGAAGGAGGGCGAACAGAAGGGTTCCCGGGAGGCCGAAATACGTGGCCTGGACAGGCGTGATCGTCATCGCAAGGGAGGATAGCGCAGCATGTTGTAAGATAAGCCGTGGTCCCTCCGATGCCGATGATGCATCTCCGAAGGTCCTTCCGGGCCGCTTCGATCGTATTCGCGCTGGCTGCGGCCGGCGCCCTTCAGGCGGCCGCGCCCGCGGGCACGGACCTCTGGGGCGGCCCCGCGGCGAAGGGCGTGGGCACGAACGCGCGCTTCGACACGAACATCTACGTCTCGAGCGTCGCCGCGGCGACCGGCTCCATCGACTTCCTCGTGAACGGCGCCACGCTCGCGAGCGTCCCCTTCACGCTGACGACGCGCGGCGTCGCGGTCGTCCCCGCTCCCGCGGCCGTCGACGGCATGGGCGCCTTCCTTTATCACCTGAGGAGCGATGCCCCCGTGAACGCCTGGTCCGAGACGTTCAACGACACCGCGTCCGGCCGCTTCGGCACCGTGACCACGGCCTTCCCGGTCTCCGACTTCCTCGCCGCGGGGGACGAGTCGTGGGGCGGCGGCGCCGACGCGTCCTCGTCCCCGGATCCCGGCCGCGCGCGCACGAACGTGGGCGTCCTGTGCAGCCCGCTTTCGACGCAGGGCTGCACGGTCGAGGTCGTGGCCTTCGAGAACGGCGCCCCGCTCGGCACCGGCCAGGTCTTCGCCGTGCCGGGCTCGGCCGCGCAGCAGCCGCTCGCGGCGCTCGTCACCGCGACGGCCGAGAAATCGCACCTCGCGCTCCGCTTCCGCATGCTCACCGGGGCGGGGCTCCCGTACGCGATCAAGAACGACAACCTCACGAGCGACGGCAGCGCCCTGTCGCTGTCCGTCTCGCGCGGCGCCTTCTCGACGGCACCCGTCATCGACTCCTTCACGATCTCGCCCTCCTCGGGCTGCTCGCCGCTCCCCGTCACCGCGACGTGGTCGACGACGGGCGCGGACCACGTGAACATCACGGGCGCCGCCGGCGACCTCGCGACCTCGGGCACGGCGAACCTCCAGGTCTTCTCGGCGGGCGACATCACGCTCACGGCCGTCGCGCTTTCGGGCGCCACCTCCACCGCGACGCGCAAGGTCACGCTGACGCCGCCCACGACGCCGCCCACGCCGACCCCCGCCACGGCGACGGTGGGTCCCGGCCAGATCGTGCAGGGCTCGATCCCGTTTGCGTACGTCGCGACCTTCGTCGCGGTCTCGTTCGACAAGCAGGAGTCGACCGGATCGACGTTCGTCGTGAACGGCAACCAGTTCACATACACGGCCGGCTCGACGACCGGCACCGACGTCGTGCGCCTCACCGTGCAGGGCGGTGCCTGCGGGGCCGCGAGCGCCACGTTCACGGCGACCGTCATCACGCCCGGCAACCCGGTGATCGACTTCTTCACCTCCGACCCGGCGCGCGGCTGCGGCTCGTCGACGAATGTCGTCCTGACGTGGCAGACCGAGAACACGCGCCTCGTGACCATCGATCCCGTGAACGCGCCCTTCGGCCTCGCGCCGTCCGGCTCGACCGGCACGACGATCACCGGCGAGACCACGTTCACCCTGCACGCGTTCCCGATCCTCGCCGGAGGACCGACGGCCACCAAGGCGCTCACGGTGCCCGTCGACCTGCAGCCCTACACGCCGATCCTGAACCTCACGTGCGGGTCCTTGCTCTGTCCCGCGAACAGCATCACCGTGCCGGCGGGCTCCGCGACGGTGTTCATCACCGTGACGGGCGTAGCCGACCCAACGCTGCTCCGGTTCGTCGTCGTCCAGAACCAGAGCGCCATGCACTTCTCGCTGTTTTCGACCGGCGTCTTCGCCTATCAGCCCGGCCCGCTCCCGGGCCTGGACATCATCCGCGTCTTCTACACGAACGGCTGCGGGTCGTCCTTCGCGGAGTTCCGGGCGACTGTCAACTAGGTTTCTCATAAGCCAGCCGCCGGGGGATTTCTTAGAAGGTCAATGCGGGCCGCCGCTCCGGGGACGTCGGGCGCTCCTCGAAGGGACGTCGAGCGAAGCGCGTCCGATCAGCGTGGGGTGTGTTCGTCCTTTGGCGCGCGGAGCTCGAGAGCGAGGGTCAGTCCAACCCGGTGAACGGTACCCGAGCGCTCCCTGAGAGGAGCACCCGGCGGCCCCGGAAGCGCCCCTTCGTCAGGCCTTGAGCTTCTTCGCCGCCTCCGTCATCGCGGGCACGATCTGGAAGAGGTCGCCCACGATGCCGTACGTCGCGGCCTTGAAGATCGGCGCCTCGGGGTCCTTGTTGATCGCGACGATCACCTTCGACGAGCCCATGCCCGCGAGGTGCTGGATCGCGCCAGACACGCCGCACGCGATGTAGAGCGACGGCGAGACGACCTTGCCGGTCTGCCCCACCTGGTGCTCGTGCCCGATCCAGCCCGCGTCCACCGCGGCGCGCGACGCGCCCAGCGCGGCACCGAGCTCGTGGCACAGCGCGCGCAGCACGGGCCAGTTCTCGGGCCCCTTGATGCCGCGCCCGCCGCTGACGATCTTGTCCGCCTCGGCCACGTCGATCTCGCCCGCCTCGGCCGCCGCCACCTTCACGACCTTCGCGCGGATCTTCAGCGCCGGAAGGTCCAGGTTCACGACCTCGCCCGCGCCCGGCGCATCGGCCTTCTTCGCCGGAAACACGTTCGGGCGCGGCGTCGCGACCTGGATTTCGACGCCCGGCGCGGCCGTGACGCGCACCTGCGCCTTACCTGAGTAGACCGGCCGCTCGCCCGCGAGACGGCCGCCTTCGACGTCCAGCGTCATCATGTCCGACAGCACCGACACGCCGCGGCGCGCGGCGAAGCGCGGAGCGACGTCGCGCCCCATGGCCGTGGCCGAGGCGAGGACGATGGACGGCTTGAACGCCGTCGCGGCGGCGTCGAGCGCGGCCGTGTATCCCTCGGACGAGAACAGTTGGAGCTCCGGCCTGTCCGCCACGAACACTTTCGCCGCGCCGTACGCGGCGAGCTCCGCGGCGAGCGAGCCGATCCCTGATCCTGCGATCACAGCAGCAAGGGCGCCGCCGCTTTTCTTAGAGAGTGAGCTTCCGAGAGTCAGCGCCTCGAGTGACGACTTGCGGATTTTTCCGTCCCTCTGCTCGATGAAGACCAACACGTTCGGCATGGCTGTCTTCCCTCTTAACCCTCTAAGAAAATCTTCTCTTCGTCCTTCTTCCTCAAAGGACCTTCGCCTCGTCCCGCAGCAGCCGCAGCAGCTCCGTCGCAGCCTTCGCGGGGTCGTCGGCGGGGACGAGCTTCACGGCCTGCCGCGCGGGCGGCAGCTCGAGCTTCGTCCAGCGCACGTGCGCCGCGTCGCCGGAGATCGCCGCCGGGTCGACGCCGGCGTCGGCGGGCGTCTTCACCGCGATCGTCTTCTTCTTCGCCGCCATGATTCCCTTCAGCGACGCGTAGCGCGGCTCGTTCAACCCCTTCGTCGCGCCGATGACGCCGGGGAGCGGCATCTCCACGATCTCCTGCGCGCCCTCGATCTCGCGGTGCGCGACGACCGTGCCGTCCTTCCATTCGAGCTGCGTCACGAGGTTCACGTGCGGCAGGTCGAGCAGTTCGGCCAGCATCGGCACGAGGACCTGCGCGTCCGTGCCGACCCCCTTGTTGCCCATCCAGACGACGTCGAAGGGCAGCGTCTTGATCACGCCCGCCAGGAGCCGCGCCACCCCGAGCGAATCCACGTCGCCGAGGCCCTCGGACGCGATCCGGATCGCGTCGTCGGCGCCGCGGGCGAGGCACTCGCGCAGGCCCGTGTCGGCTCGCGCGGGGCCGAACGTGACCGCCGTGACGGTGCCGCCCTTCGCCTCCTTCGTCTTGAGCGCCCCTTCGAGCGCGTACTCGTCGTAGGGGGACACGATCCACTTGACGTCCGTCTCGTCGATCGAGACGCCGGAGGGGGCGATGCGAATTCTGGTTTCCGTGTCGGGAACGTAGGCGATGCAGACGATCTGGTTCATGGCAACCCGGAAACCTAGCACGGCGGAAGCGGCTCGTCATGGAAAAAATGAATGGCGGCTCATTCATGGCCTTGACTTACGCTTGACTTACGGGCGCCGGGAGCCTACGTTCTCCCCCGGCAAGAAGATGAAGCTCCTCGATCGCGTGCGAGCCGCTCTTCGCGCGCGCCATTACAGCCTC
>DATGDV010000068.1:0-2527 GCA_035310685.1 Thermoanaerobaculia bacterium | reverse complement strand
ACGCCGGCTCTCACGTCCGCCCTTCTCGGTGCCGCGCGCGCGAAGGGGATTCCCGCGCTCGTCGACCCGAAGGGCCGTGACTATGCCCGATACGAGGGCGCGACGGTCGTCACGCCGAACCGCCGCGAGCTGGAGGCCGTGACGGGCGAATCCGCGCGCGACGTCCAGGCCGTCGCCCGCGTCGGAGCGCGCCTGAGGGACGAGCTCGGGCTCGAAGCGCTTCTCGTGAAGCTCTCGGAGGAAGGCATGCTGCTCCTCGCGCGGGGCCAGGAGCCCCGGCGCATCACGGCCCATGCTCGGGAGGTGTTCGACGTGACCGGGGCGGGAGACACCGTTCTCGCGGCGCTCGGCGTGGCCGTGGGCTGCGGTCTCGGATTCTTCGAAGCGGCCGAGGTCGCGAACCGCGCAGCGAGCTACGCCGTGGGGCGCGTCGGCACCGCGCCGGTCCACTGGGCCGACCTCTTCGAGGAGGCGGCGGGGTCGCCGCACGAGAAGCTCCTCGACCGCGCGCACCTGCCGGCCGTTTCGTCGATGCTGCGACGCGCCCACAAGAACGTCGTGTTCACGAACGGCTGCTTCGACCTCCTGCACCCCGGACACGTGAAGCTCCTGACCGAAGCGCGCAAGAACGGGGACGTTCTCGTCGTCGGCCTCAACAGTGACGCGTCGGTGAGGCGGCTGAAGGGCGACGGGCGGCCGATCCTTTCCGAGGCCGACCGTGCCCAGGTCCTCGGCGGGCTCGACGCCGTGGACTTCGTGGTCGTCTTCGAGGAGGACACACCGGAGGCCGTCATACGCCAGCTACGCCCCCAGACGCTCGTCAAAGGCGGCGACTACACCGAGGCCACCGTCGTCGGTGCTTCCTTCGTGCGGTCGTGCGGGGGCGACGTCGTCCTCGTCCCTCTCGTGCAGGGCCTCTCGACGTCCTCGATGGTCACGCGCCTGAAGGGCGGAAGCTGATGCGCGCGTACTTCGGCGACCTGGCGGCGCTCGCCGCCGGCGCGCCCCTCTCGATCGGGCCCGGAGTGGAGAAGGCCGCGCGCCTCGTGGCCGACGCGGCGCTTTCGGGGCGCACGACGTTCGCCTTCGGAAACGGCGGCAGCGCGACGCAGGCGCAGCATTTCGCGGCCGAGCTCGTCGTGCGCTACCGAGACGACCGGCCCGCGTTCCCGGCGGTCGCCCTTGCCGACGTCGCGATCCTGACCGCCTGCGCGAACGACTACGACTACTCCGTCGTCTTCTCTCGCCAGATCGAGGCGCTCGCGAAGGGGGGAGACGTGGCGGTCGGGATCACGACCTCGGGCGGAAGCCGCAACGTGTTGAAGGCGCTCGAGACGGCGAAGGCGCGCGGCCTCGGGACGGTCTTTCTCACCGGCGAGAAGGGCCGCGCCGAGGCGGCGCGATGGGACGTCGGCATCGTCGTCCCCTCGGCGGAAACCGCGCACGTCCAGGAGCTTCACCTCGCCGCGCTCCATCTCATCTGTCGTTTCGTGGACGAGGAGCGGGAGAGACGAGGGAGACAGGGGGACTAAGAGTTCTCAGAAGGTAAAGAGGGCCGGGGCTCCTGCGCGAGCGACGCGCGAACGTGGCGCCGCCAACGGACGGCCGGGTACCCGCATCCCCGCCCTCCCCGTATCTTCTTTCTAAGAGAACTCCTCTTACGGCGTCACCACCTGCTCCACCGCCTGGAGCACGTCCTCAGGCGTCACCCCCGCCATGCACGCGTGGTCGATCGGGCAGACGTCGAACCGGCAGGGCGCGCAGAGCGTCCGGCGGCGGACGACGGTGACACGCACGGGCCTGCGGTCCGGGCGCGGACCGTCCCACGGGCGCGTCGCGTCGGGGTCGGTCGAGCCGAAGACGACGACTGCCGGCGTGCCGGCCGCGCCGGCGAGATGAGCGAGCCCCGAGTCGTTGCCGAGAAAGACGCGCGCCTCCGCGAGCAGGCCGAGCGCTTCGGGCAGTGTCGTCTTGCCGGCAAAGTCGAACGTCGGCGCCTTCCCCGCGAGCGCGGCGGCCTGCGCATTGACGTTCTTCTCGCCTTCGCTTCCGAGGAGAACGACCTGAAGGCCCCGCCGCAGAGAGAGCGCGTCGAAGACGGCCGCGTAGCGCTCGAGGTCCCAGCGCTTGGCCGCGTGCGCGAAAGACGCGACGTGCGCGGCCGCGAACGGGCCGCCTTTCCAGCCGGCCGCGAGGAGGCGCGCGCGAGCGGCTTCGCGGAGCGCCGCGCCCACGGGCCACGACACGTCGGGCTCGGCGGGAAGCGGGGCGCCGGCTGCCGCCGCGAGCCGGAGATGCTTCCAGACCTGGTGTTCGCCAGGAGCGAGGACGAGCGGCACGGCACGGGTCAGAAGAGCCGCGCGCAGCTCTCCCCGGTATCCGATCCTCTCGGGCACGCCCGCGCGGGCCAGCATCCAGGCGGTCTCGAAGCTGGTCGGCAGGACGATCGCCCGGTCGAATTTTCCGGCACGGATCTGCGATGCGAGTCGCTCGCCCGCCCCCGCGCTCGCCTTCGGGTCCTTCGACT
>DATGDV010000067.1:0-6284 GCA_035310685.1 Thermoanaerobaculia bacterium | reverse complement strand
TCGGTGTCGCCGTGACCTCGGTCGCCGCGTCGATGTGAAAGACCCGCCCGGGCTGTCCGATCTCCGACAGGACGAGGAATGCGCCCGGCTCGTAGCGCAGGCACGATCCCGCCGCCCGTTGAAACGGCATCGGAGTCGGCGTCGCCGTGGGCGCCGGCGTCGGGGTCGGGGTCCGGCGTCTTCTTCTCGCGGCTTCCGAGGATGGAGCCGCCAGGAGCAGCACCACGGCCGCCAGGACGAACGCGGCGCGAGTGGGCCGTGAGAACGCCATCGCTTCGAGCATAAGGCCAGGAGGGTGGGTTATCCTTTCCGGAGCCTCGAATGGACGGGAACGGGCGCCAGACGGCCTCCGGCATCCCGCTTGCTGTACTCGACTTCCGGCCGTTCTCCGATGCCGATTCGGCGTCGAGATGAAGCCTTCGAAGGGACAGGATGACGACGACCACGACGTTCACGACCTCCGCCCCGGGTCTCGACCCGGCCGCCCTCACCGAGAGGATCCGGGAGAAGTCGCTCCTCGTCGGTGCTCTCCTGACCGAGATCCGCAAGGTGATCGTCGGGCAGGGCGGGCTCGTGGACCGGCTGACGATCGGCCTTCTCGCAGACGGCCACCTCCTTCTCGAAGGCGTCCCCGGCCTCGCCAAGACTCTCGCCGTGAGGACGCTCGCCCGCGGCCTCGACGCGTCCTTCTCGCGCATCCAGTTCACTCCCGACCTCCTGCCGGCCGACCTCATCGGCACCCTCGTCTTCAACCCGAAGACGCAGGAGTTCGTCGCGCGCCGCGGCCCCGTGTTCGCGAACCTCGTCCTCGCCGACGAGATCAACCGCGCGCCCGCCAAGGTGCAGTCCGCGCTGCTCGAAGCGATGCAGGAGCGGCAGGTCACGGTCGGTGACACCACGACCCCGCTGCCCGATCCGTTTCTCGTCCTCGCGACGCAGAACCCGATCGAGCAGGAAGGCACCTATCCCCTGCCCGAGGCGCAGGTCGACCGCTTCCTCATGAAGCTCACGGTCGGCTATCCGACGAAAGCCGAGGAACGCCAGATCCTCGACCGCATGGGCGACACGACCGAAGCCGAGGCCTCCGCGCACGTGCGCCCCGTCCTGACGCCCGCGGCGATCCGCGAGCTCCGCGTCCTCGTGCGCGGGATCTACGCGGACGAGCGCATCAAGGGATATCTCGTCGAGCTCGTCGCCGCCACGCGCGACCCGAAGGCGTACGGCCTCCCGGATCTCGCCGATTTCGTTTCCTACGGAGCGTCGCCACGGGCCACGCTCGCGCTTCTCGCCACGGCGCGCGCGCGCGCCTTCCTCGCCGGCCGCGGCTACGTCGTGCCCGAGGACGTGAAGGACGTCGCCCCGGACGTGCTGCGTCACCGAGTCCTCCTCTCCTACGAGGCCGAGGCCGAGAACGTGACGAGCGACCAGGTCGTGAAGCGCCTGCTGGAGAGAGTGGAAGTTCCGTGACCACGTCGTAGATCCTTCGCCGCATGCTGCCACGCGACATCGTCCGCAAGCTTCACCGCATCCGCATCCGGACGAACCGTCTGGTGGAGGCGGGAGTGGGAGGCGAGTACCACTCGGTCTTCCGCGGCCGGGGGATGGAGTTCTCCGAGGTGCGCGAGTACGTGCCCGGAGACGACGTGAGAACGATCGACTGGAACGTCACGGCCCGGACCGGAGTCCCGCACGTCAAGAAGTTCGTGGAGGAGCGCGACCTGACGGTCCTTCTCCTTCTCGACCTCTCGGCGTCGCAGGGCTTCGGCTCGCAATACCTCACGAAACGCGAGCTCATGGCCGAGCTCGCGGCGCTGCTCTCGTTCGCGGCGATCAAGAACCACGACCGCGTCGGCGCGCTCCTCTTCACGGACCGGCTCGAGCGCTACCATCCGCCGCGCAAGGGCGTCGACCACGCGCTCGCGATCACGCGCGACGCGCTCTCGCTCGTGCCGGCCGGCCGCACGACCGACCTCGCGCTCGCGCTCCGGAGCGCCGCGTCCCTCCTGAAGCAGCGCGCGGTCGTCTTCGTCGTGTCGGACTTCCTCGCGGCGGGATACGAGAAGGCGCTGAGAACCCTCAACAAGCGCCACGACGTCGTCGCGATTCCGATCGGCGATCCGCGCGAGCGGACGCTTCCTCCCACGGGCCTCGTGCGCCTGCTTGACGCCGAGACGGGCGTCACGGGCGTCTTCGACACGGCCGACCCCTCCTTCCGCGCGGCCTGGGGCCGTCCGGCTCCGGACTTGCCCGAGCCGGCGGCGATCTTCCGCTCCGCGGGCATCGACTCCATTCCTCTCCGGACGGACTCGTCCTACGAGCTGCCGCTCGTGCGGTTCTTCAAGGAGCGCGAGAAGCGCAAGGCGGCGGGGAGATGAAGAAGATTCTTCTTGCTCCCTCTCGCACCGTCGCGCTCGGCCTTGCGAGCTTGCTGTTGGCAGCGGGATTCGGCATTTTTTCTTTGAAGGGCGACGAGCCGAGGACGGCGACGGCTGCCGCTGCGAGTCAGAGCCGTGCGGGCACCAGCGGTGGATTTTCTTCGAAGGTGAAGGAGTCGCCGCAGTTTTCCGCCACCGCCGACCGCTCGTCCGTCGCCGTCGGCGACCGCGTCGTCGTGACGTACGCGGTGCGCCTTCCCGCCGGCGCGACGCTGACGCTCGACGCCCTCGTGACGCCGGCGCCGGCAGAGGGCGCGAGGCCTCCGGGCGGAGCGGTCCTCGAGTTCGAGAATCCCGCGCCGCCCACCGTCGCGAAGAGCGCCACGGGAGATTTCTTCGAATGGAAGCAGGCCGTGGCGCTGTTCCCATTTCAGGCGGGAACGGTGCGTGTGCCGGGCCCCCACTACTCGTTCGAAGAATCTCCTTCTTCGTCTCCCCCCGTCGACGTCCGTCCGCCGGATCTGGAGCTGACGGTGGCCTCGCGCCTCCCTCCGGGCCAGAAGCCCGAGCAGCTCGCCCCGAAGGCGGACAAGCCGGTGCGTATTCCCGCCTGGCCCGCGACGTACTGGATCGCGCTCGGGGCGGCGGTGGCACTGGTCGCGGCGCTCGTCGCCTGGCTCGTTTCGCGCCGGCGCCGCAGGGCCGCCGGAGCCTCGCCCGCGGAGCCCGCAGTCGCCCCGGGAGAGGAGTTACGCCTCGCTCTGGCGCGGCTCGCGGCCGAGGCGGAGGACCTCGGCGACGACGCGCGCTCGTTCTACTCGCAGCTCACGTATGCCGTGAAGCGCTTCCTCGAGCGCGTGACGGGCGACCCGGTCCTCGAGTGGACGACGTTCGAGACCGTGAGGCGGTTGCGCGCGAAGGGTTTCGACTTCCCCCGCGAAGCGGCCTTCCCCGAACTTCTCGCCTCCGCCGACCGCGTCAAGTTCGGAAAGGGCGCGGCCACGCGGGAGGACGCGCGGGAGGCGCTCGTGAGAGCCCGCGTCGTCCTCCACGACGTGGAGGCGCGGCAGAAAGCCGACGACGCCCGAACCGCCGCTTTGAAGGAGCGCGCCTCGTGACCGGCCTGCGCGCCCTCGCCGCGTCTCTCGTCCCGCCCGGTCTGTCGTTTCGTGACCCGCTCCTGCTCTTCCTCCTCCTCCTCGTTCCGCTCGCGATCGCCCTGAAGGTCCTTCGCGAAAGGCGCGGAGACGGAGCGCTCGTCGTGCCGACGCTCGCGAACGTCGCGCGCCTGCGCCCGACGTGGCGCGTGCGGTTCCGGATGCTGCCCTTCGCCCTGGCGCTACTGGGCTACTCCGGCCTCGTCGTCGCCCTCGCGCGTCCCCGCCTCGGCCTCGAGCGGACGGAGTCGTGGACGGAGGGCGTCGACATCTTCATCGCCCTGGACGCCTCGGGCTCGATGGCCGCCGAGGACTTCTCGCCGAAGAACCGCTTCTTCGTCGCGAAATCCTGCGCGCGCCAGTTCATCGAGGGGCGGTCGAGCGACCGCGTGGGCCTCCTCGTGTTCGCGGGCCGCTCGCGCACCGTGAGCCCGCTGACGACGGACCGCGCCATGGTCCTCGACCGGCTCGCCGGACTCAAGCTGGGAGACCAGGGCGACGGCACCGCGATCGGCCTCGCGCTCGGCAACGCACTCGCGCGGTTGAAGCCCTCGAAGGCGAAATCGCGCGTCGTCGTCCTCGTGACCGACGGCGGGAACAATGCGGGCGAGATCGACCCCGACACGGCGGCTCTCGTCGCGAAGGCGCTCGGGGTCCGCGTCTATACCGTCGGCGTGGGGACGAACAACGGGCCCGTCGAGATTCCGATTCCCATTCGCGACCCCGAGACGGGGCGCGTCTCGGAGCGGCGCGTGCGCGCGAACGTGGACGTCGACGAGGCGCTCCTCCAGCGCATCGCGAAGGCGACGGACGCCCGCTTTTTCCGCGCGACGGACGCACAGGGCCTCGCGGCGACGTTCGCGACGATCGACAAGCTCGAGAAGAGCGAGATCAAGACGACGAGGTACACGCGCTTTCGCGAGGTCTTCCCCGTCGCCGCACGGCCCGCGGCCGCCTGCCTCGCCCTCGCCGGATTCGCCAGCCTCTTCCTGTTCCCGGTGACGCCCCGATGAACGCGTGGACGACGCTCTTTGCCGAGCCGGCGATGCTCGTTCCCGGGCTTCTCCTCGCGGCCGCGGCGGCCGGCGCGCTCGTCCTCTCCGTCCGGCGCCGCATCGCCCGGAGCGCCGCGCTCGTCTCTCCCGCGCTTGCGGCGAAGGCGGGCCTCGCCCCCGCTGCTCGTTTCCCCGCCACGGGCGCCCTGCTCGTGCTCCTGGTCGCGCTCGGCATCGGTGCCGCGCTCGCCCGGCCGCGCTGGGGGAGGACGGCGGAGACCGCCCAGCGGCGGGGCGCCGATGTCGTGTTCGTCCTCGACACCTCCGCCTCGATGCGCGCGGCGGACGTCTCGCCCTCGCGTTTCGTCCTCGCGCGGCAGGCCGCGCAGTCCCTTCTGTCGCGTCTCGGAAGCGATCGCGCCGCTCTGATCTCCTGCGAGGGAGAGGCCCAGGCCCTGGTGCCGCTCACTCTCGACGCGGCCGCCGTCGGACTCTTCCTCGACGCGATGGAGCCCGGCATGGGGGCCAAGCCCGGCACGTCGCTCGCCGCGGGCCTCGCAGCGGCGGCCGACCTCTTTCCGGCCGGATCGGCAGGGGGACGGAACGCCGTCGTCTTCTCGGACGGCGAGGATCTCGAAGGCGGAGTCGACGCCGCGATCGCGCGCGCGAAGGCCGAAGGCATCACCGTGCACACCGTCTTCGTGGGGGCCATCGGCGGAGCCGGCGCCCCGGTGCCCGAAGTCGACGCCGCCGGGCGCACGAGCGGCTTCAAGACCGACGCGAGCGGCCAGCCGGTGCTCTCGAAGGCCGACCCGGAGCTCCTGCGACGCCTCGCCGCCGAGACGGGGGGCTCGTTCACCGTCGTCTCCCCGGGCCGCACCGATCTCGAGGGAGTCGCCCGCCAGATCGACCTCGGCGCTCGCCGCCCGCTCTCCGAGGTGCTCGTCAACTCGCTGGAAGAGCGGTTCCAGATTCCGCTCGGCGTCGCGGTCGGGGCGCTCGGGCTCCTTCTGCTGGGAGTGGGGCGAGGGCGGAGCGCTTCGAGGGGCGTCAAGACACCGGGATTTGTTCGTAGATTTCTTAAAAAGGGGAAGAGGGGGGTCGCTGAGCTCGGGGTCGCGGCGGTCCTGCTCCTTGCGCTCGTCGATGCTGCGGGCGCGGAAGCCCAGCAGCCTGCTTCGGCCGCGGCCGCGGCGCAATCCCCCGCGCCCTTGGCGCTCTCGACGGCCTCTTCGAGCGTCTCGGCCGCACCGCCGTCGACTGACACACAGGCCTCCCCCGACACTCCGACCCCACTCCCCTTTCCAAGCAGATTCTTCTCTTCCCCCCGCTCCGAAGCGAAAAAAGGCCAGCAGGCCCTGGACGAGAAGAAGCCCGACGAAGCGATCGTGCATTTCCGGCGCGAAGCGGATATGGATCCGAAGGATCTGACCGGCGCCTACAACCTCGGCACCGCCCAGTCGCGCGCGGGCAAGGCCGGCGAAGCTCTCGCGTCGCTCGAAAGGGCGCGGAAGGGAGGGCGCGGCGCCGTGGCAGCCGACGCGGCGTTCAACACGGGCCAGACTCTCTATCGCGAGAAGCAGTACGAGCCTGCCGCCGCTGCCTTTCGCGAGGCGCTGAAGCGCCGTCCGGGAGACGCGGACGCGGCCTGGAACTACGAGCTGTGCGTCCGCCGCGCCGAGGAAGAAAAGCAGAAGCAGAAAGAGCATCAGAAGGACAAGAAAGACCAGAAGGACGACAAGGACAAGTCCGGCGGC
>DATGDV010000066.1:0-4754 GCA_035310685.1 Thermoanaerobaculia bacterium | reverse complement strand
GCCACGTCGCGCACCGCGGGCACCGTGGCGCCGGTGTCCGAGGGCCGCCCGCTGAAGAGGGCGACGAAATCCGCTGGGGTCGCTTCGGCCGCGAGCTTCTCCGGGCGGTCGAGCAGGGTGACGCCGCCGGCGTCCGCGACGACGGACGTCGCGGAGGAGCGCGGGAACGTCCCGTGCGTGAGGTCCCACCGCGCGCGAGACCCCCGCACCACGACCGTCCCGCCGGTCGAGACGGTTCTTTCGCCTGCGGGCGTCACGCTGCGCGTCGATTCGACGAGCTCGTACGTCACGAGCGGCGGTGGCCCGGCCTCCGGCGGGACTCCCGCGGAGGCTGCCGCGAGCGCCGCGGCGAGAAGGGTGAGGTCGGACGGCATTCCGAAGGATGATCTCACGCCGGCCGCGGTGGACGGGGCCCGCGGCGGCGGCGAGAATGTGCCGCATGGAGCCGATCAGCGGGATCACGGCGCGCTCGGAACGCGACGGGATCCTGCGAAGGGTCAAGCTCGTGGGCGAGCCGGCTGCGATGGCCTGGGTGGCCCGGATACTCTCCGCCGGAGGCCTGCTCGTCGAGCGACACGACGAGAAGGACGTCACCGACCCCGGCTTCTTCTCGCACTGGCCGCTCGTCTGGGTGACGAGGCCAGAGGCCTTCGGAAGCGGCTTCGTGAGGTTGCGGCCGCCGATCCTGGACATCGCCCCGCAGCCGCCACTCTGTCTCGTGGTCGTGCCCCCGAATGCCGAGATCACGGACCAGCTCGTCCGCCGCATTCCGCTCGAGTCTTTCGAGCTCGTGCGCGAGCGTGACGAGGGGCCGCTCCTGGCGATGCGGCTCGAACGGCTGCTCCGTCTCCAGCGCCGACGCTCTCAGGAGCACGAGGACGCGTTCAAGGAGCGGCTGCGAACGGAGGCCAAGCGCAACGACATTCTCGCCTCGATCGCGCTCGCCTCGCGCGATTCGCTCAACCTCGAGGAGGTGCTTGGCGCCGCGACGTCCCTTCTCGGCACGCGGTTCGCCGCGAACTCCGTCGAGATCTGGTTCCTGAACGAGGACGCCACGTCGTGCACCGTCTTCATGGACTGGCGCCAGGGCGACGCCGGCTCGTCTCTCGTCGGATACGAGCGGCCCCTGCCGGACAGCGAACCGTTCCGTGCCCTCGTCTCGTCGCGCCAGCCGTACGTCGTCTCCGATCGGAACGAGCTCGATCCCACGTCGCTCGCGTTCGCCGCGCTCGAGGCGCTCGGCGCGACAAGCCTCGTGGGCATCCCGATCCACCGCGAGGGCGAGCTCATGGGCGTCCTCGGCATGTCCTGGGTCGAGCCGCGCGCTTTCCCGCCGGACGAGCTCGTCTTCTTCGGGCGCGTCGCCGACCAGCTCGCGCTCGCGATCCGCGCGGCGCGCCTCTACGGCAACCTGCAGAGCCAGCTCGAGGCGCTCGCGCTCGAGCAGCGGCGCCGCGAGCTCGCCGACCGCGACCGGAGCCGGCTCACCGCGATGCTCGTCCACGACATGAAGAACCCGCTCGCGGCGCTGTCCGCCGCGCTCGAGCTCACGCGCGACAAGGAACGGCGGACCGGCGACGTGCGTCTCGCCAAGATGCTCGACGGCTCGCTCGCCTCGGCGCGGGGCCTTCAGGGACTCATCGAAGACGCGCTCCTGGTCTACCGCGCGGCGGACGCTCCGGAGACCGAGAAGCGCCCGACGTCCCCCGCCGACGCCCTGGCGCTGCCCCTGGAGGAGGCGCGCTGGCTCGCGGTCGCGCGACACGTGACCGTGGAAGCCGACGTGCCGAAGGACCTTCCCAAGGTGCCTCTCGACCTCGCGATGTTCCGTCGCGCCGCCGTGAACCTCCTCGGAAATGCCGTCAAATTCAGCCCGCCTGGAGGCGTCGTGCGCGTCAAGGGCGAGATCGTCCCGGACGAGGGCCGGCCCTTCCTGCGCTTCTCGGTGACGGACCAGGGTCCCGGCTTTCCGGCCGCCGAGAAATCGCGGATCGCGACGCCTTACCTGAGGTTTCAGGGCAGCGAAAAGGTGCCCGGCACCGGCCTCGGCCTCACGGTGGTCCAGAAGGTCCTCCAGGCCCACCGCGGCCGCCTCGACGTCGCGAACAACGTCGGCGGCCCCGGCTCGACCTTCACGCTCTGGATTCCGGCGTAGGCCCCCTGACGTCCCAGATCCTCAGGGTTGGACCCTCGACGTCGACGACGTGTGCCGTCCCATCCGACGTGAAAGCGAGAACGTTCCAGTGGCTCACGCCGATCGGCTCGACGGAGTCGTTCGAGCCGGCCATCCGCCCGACACGCACCTCGGCTTCGCGTGTTTCCGGATTCATGCTGAGACCGACGCTGGCGAGAAGACGGGCGTCCTGGGAGAACGCGACGAACCCGACGGGCGTCGGGTGGCGCACGAGCTGCCCCCTCCTTCCGCCTGTCGCCGCATCCGTGACGGACACGACGCCATCGGCGCAGCCGCACGCGAGGAGACGGCCGTCGGGCGAGAAAGCGAGGGCGAAGGCCGCCATCGAAAGACCGGCGACGGTGTATTCCTGCCTGCCCGTCGAAGCATTGACGATTCGGACGTCGGCGTCGCTCCATCCTCCGGCGACCCGATCGCCCGCCGGAGACAGAGCGACCGACGACGCTTCTCCGAGAGCGCCGGCGAAGGAAAAGACGCGAGACCCGCTGGCCGATTTCCAGAGCGCGATCGTGCAGTCATTGCTGGCCGTCGCGAGGAGACTTCCGTCGCGTGAGAGTGCGAGCGAGTTGATCACGTCCTCGTGCCCGTCGAAGGCGAAGAGCTCCCGTCCGTCTCTCGCGTCCAGCAAGGCCAGGTGGCGCCCGCCCCTCACACCTGCCAGGAGCTTCCCGTCGCCCGAAAAGGCGAGCTGCGTCCACCGGTGAAAGGGGCCTCGGCGGTTCCCGTAGCTCTCGGCTTCCGACCGGAACGAGCGCAGCAAATGGCCGGAAATGGAGAACACCTGAATCGTTCCGTTCGTCAAGGCGGCGACGATCTCCTCCCCGGAAGGCGACACGGCGATCGCGCCGGGCTTCGCGTCGAGCTTGATCGCGCGATCCGGAGCCCGGGGCATCGTCAGGCCCTCTGGAGACAGAGCTCGAACCGGACCCTCGCGCTCACCTTGCCGGCATCGCCGGACAGCGTCACGGGCCGGATCAGCTCCCGGCTCTTGAGGAGCGGGTCTTTCGTGTAGTTGTGGTCCGGGTCCCCGTCGAACGCCGGATCGGTCGCGAAATAGAGCTGCGTCACGAGAGGCTTGTGGCCGGGGGCGGTCACGAGGTAATGGATGTGCTGGCAGACGCGGCCCACGTAATGGCCAGGAAGGACCGTCCGGAAACCGTACTCCCCCTTCGGTCCGGCCTCGATCGCCCCCCGATACCGGTAGCCCTCGTTGTCGTAGAGACCGTCGCTTCCCGCGTGCCAGAGTTCGAGGACCGCTCCTTCGAGCCGCTCGCCCCGGGTATCCAGAACGATTCCTTCGACCGCGAGCGGCACGCCGGGGGCCCCTGCCGGCGCGAGGGTCGACGTGTGCGGGGCCTTCTTCTTGTAGAAGGGCCCGAGCTCGTTCGGAGGCGTGGGCGGGTACGCAACATCGGCGGCGAAGAGCGGCCGGGCGAGGCCGAGCGGGACCGAGGGCGCGAGAAGAAGCGCCCCCGTGGCGAGGCAGCGTTCGACGAGCTCGCGGCGGGACAGCGGAGCCATGCGGTCCTCCTTGCGACGATCGGAAAGCGGTCGCGCTTGAGACTCACTCTACGCCGAGAACCCCGGCCCCCGCAACGAGTCCGGCGGTTCAGCCGACGCGCAGCACGATCTTCCCGAAGGCCGCCCCCGAGGCCATCCGCTCGTAAGCCTTGCGGGCCTCGGCGAGGGGGAAGACGCTGTCGACGACCGGATCGATCCGGCCGGCCTCCACGGCCTTCAGCATCGCCGAGAACTCAGAGTCCGTGCCCATCGTGGAGCCCAGGATGGTGAGCTGCTTCCAGAAGATGATGCGCAGCTCCTCCTCGGGATTCGGGCCGGCGGTCGCCCCGCACGTGACGATGCGACCCTTCTTCGCGGCCGCCGTGAGCGAGTGCCGCCACGCGGCCCCGCCCACGGAATCCACGACGACGTCCACGCCGCGCTTGCCCGTCATCTCGCGGATCGCCTTGCCGACGTCCGCCGTCTTGTAGTTGATCGTCTCGTCCGCCCCGAGCTCCCGCGCCTTCTCGAGCTTCGCGTCCGAGGAAGAGGTCACGAAGACGCGCGAAGCCCCGCACAGCTTCGCGATTTGCACGGCCATCGTCGAGACGCCGCCGCCGACGCCGTGCACGAGCACGGTCTCCCCCGGCCGGACCGCGGCGCGCGTCACGAGCATCCGCCACGCCGTGAGACCCACGAGCGGAAACGCCGCGGCCTTTTCGGGAGAGAGGCGCGGCGGCGCCGGATAGACGTTGGCACGCGGCACGGCGATCTTCTCGGCGAACGAGCCGGCGACGTGCTCGCCGAGGATCCGGAACGTCACGCAGAGGCTGCGCTCGCCGGCAAGACAGAATTCGCAGGTCCCGCACGAGAGCCCGGGCTGGAGGACGACGCGGGAGCCGGGCGCGGGTCCCTTCACGCCTTCACCGAGCGCCTCGACGACTCCTGTCCCGTCGGCACCCGGCACGTGGGGAAAACTGACGGGCACGCCGGGCATGCCGTTCCTCACGAAGATGTCGAGCCCGTTGAGCGCGGCCGCCTCGATCCTCACGAGAACCTC